>JAWVZS010000142.1:0-3355 GCA_033722055.1 Nitrosopumilaceae archaeon | reverse complement strand
GACAATCATAGTATACTCCTAATTTCCAGCAAGTTTCTAATTGATTCTCCAATACTCTAGCAGTTATTGTATCTGCAAACTTTGCAATTTCAGAAGTACCATCTTCAAGTTGTTTTAGTATGTTTTTTCGAAGTTCTTGTAATGCAGGATCAGTTTCATATTTTTCAGTTGTTTTAACATATACATCATCACCACAATAATGATCAAATTTTTTTCCTTCAGATGGTGTTTCAGAAAAGCCCAAATGTTTGAATCCCAGTATGATATCGGCTACTTGTAATCCAGAATCATCAACATAATTTAGAACATTAACTCGATAGTTTGCTTTCTCTAAAATTCGAACAATGGTATCTCCAATGATGATATTTCTCACATGACCGATATGAAGTGCCTTGTTTGGGTTTACACTAGTGTGTTCTACTACTACAGATGATTCCTTTCCTAAAGGTATGAAACCATACGAATCATCTAAAGAGTCATTCAAAGTAATTTTTGTTAGTTGAGGCCAATTTGCAAAGAAATTCACATATCCAGATGGATGTGCTTCGACTGTAGAAACCAAAGGTCCTAAAAATTTCTGATATGTTTCAGAAATTATTTTTGCAATGTCTTGGGGTTTTTGTTTTAATTTTTTTGCTAAAAGAAAGGTAATGTTGGAACTTACGTCCCCAAATCCAGGTTTTGAGGGCTCTACTGTAAAATCCACACTATCAATTGACATATCTGATAAGATTTGCCGTAGATTTTTTTCTACTTCGGTAATGATTGATTCAAAAGCCATATCAAATATCCTGTAATTTGGGAGTTAATTTCTGTAGAGCTTCAATTACCCCATCGCCTGATTTTCCAGATACTTCCATTGTTGCTTGAGATTTAACATGATCAGAAGAATTACCAATAGCTACGCTAGTTTTGGCAACTTTGAATAATGGAATATCAGTTTCACTATCTCCAATAGCTATTACATCATCTCTAGAAATAGAATATTTTTTCATGACTTGCTCAAATCCTCTACCCTTATCAATTCCAGGCGAGTTAATATGATATGCATACATACTATCAGACAAAGATACCTCAAGGTTTTTTTGTGCAATAACTTGCTTGCCTTCATCAAGATCAAATGTTCGTTGCAATACTACCTCAGTCATTCTAGGAAAAACAGGTTTTTCCAATACATTATTGAGTTCAGAAGAAATTATTCTAAAAGCTTCCTTGCACTTTTCCAAATCACCTAACAACACATGTTCTTTTGGCCCAGTGGTAATACATCCGCCATTTTCACCTACAGCAATATTGGTAGTTCCTCCAAACACAGACAGTAAGAAAGCTTCAACAGAAGAACGACCTGTAACAAAAATTACATTATGGCCCATATTTTTTAAATGCCTCAAACTACCTAATGCATCTAAATGAATACGTCCACCGCCATTTTCAGTAATCGTTCCATCAATATCTACGGCAAATGTCTTTGTTTTCAATACAAATTAGCTTTTTAGACCAAATAATAATTGCTTTGCAAATCTTAATTTTATCACGAATGTTGATTAGTAGAAGCCAAAAACAAACTATGTGGTAAAAAAAGGAGTAATAGAAGAAATTCTAAGCAAAGCAAGATTTGTCGATGATCCTAATGACTATAGAATAATTTATCGGGATTTTGAGAAATGGATCGAAAAATCATTGCCAGATTTTATCAGAGAGTCAGATAATTTTCAAGTCATACCAGTAACTAGAATAGAAATGATCAAGAAGAATAATACAGTATTATTTGAAAAGACTAGACCTGAGGCGAAATAATTGGGAATTCCTGAAAAAATCAAAGCCATTCAAGATGAAATGGCAAAGACGCAAATCAACAAAGCTACTGAACATCATTTAGGATTACTAAAAGCCAAACTTGCCAAACTAAAAAGAGAGCAAGAAGATCAAGACACTAAAAAAAGTGGTGCAAAGCAAGACGGATTCGATGTACGGCGAGCAGGAGATGCCACAGTAGTATTTATTGGATTGCCAAGTGTAGGAAAATCTACATTACTTAATCAATTAACAGATGCAAAATCTACTGTAGGGGCATTTCAGTTTACCACTCTGACAGTAGTTCCAGGAATGATGGATTATCGTGGAGCTAAAATTCAGATTTTAGATTTGCCTGGAATCATTAAAGGTGCATCGTCTGGAAAAGGTTTGGGTAAAAGAATACTATCAGTTGCAAGATCTGCTGATTTAGTGTTATTAGTTTTAGATGTCTTTCAACCATATCATGAAGACGTATTAATTAATGAATTAGGAAACATAGGAATTAGATTAAATCAATCAATGCCAAACATTACTGTTGAAAAATCATCTACTGGTGGTATTACTATTGCACAACAAGTAAAACTTACAAAAATTTCCGAAAAACATGTAAAAGACATTCTGCATTTGTATGGAATAATTAGCGCAAGAGTAGTAATAAGAGAAGATATTACATCAGAGCAATTAGTAGATTATATTGCAGGAAATGTAAGTTATTCAAAATCATTAACCATTCTAAATAAGATAGATTTGGTAGACAAACAATTTCTAAAGAATTTAAAAGAAAAATTAAAGACGGACGTAGTTGAGGTTTCTGCTAATTCAAACATCAATATCGATTTATTGAAAGAAAAAATTTATGAAAAATTAAGCTTTATCAGAATTTACATGAGACCTAAAGGAGGAGAAACAGACTATAAAGAACCATTAATTGCCAGAGAAGGAGATACTGTAGAAGATATTTGTAACAAATTACACAGAAGGATGAGAAAAGAATTCAGATATGCACTAGTTTGGGGAAAAAGTGTAAAGTTTGGAGGTCAACGAGTCGGATTAAATCATGTTATGTATGATGAAGATGTTTTAACAATAATAAAGAAAAAAGGAACATAATTCTTAGAAGATGGATCAGTATGTCAGAAGATTTTGAATACAGATGGTGCAGATATTGCATGTCAAAAACTAAACAGATCGTAGTTTTCATGCCAGAAATGGCAACATACAAGCGTAGAAGACAATACAAATGCTCAATTTGCAACAAAAAAAGCTGGTTACAAGGTAGAAGACCTTCTGCAGAAAGTGTTTATTGAAAAAAAATCGATCAAAAAATTTCTGGATTAGTTAATTTTCGTGTATAATTTGTTATCAAATTGTGTAACTTTCTTTAGTTTAGCTATAGAAAAATAATGAAAAAACGAATTTTGTAATGGCTACAAAAAGAAAAGCTTCTACTAAACGTAGATCTCGAAAGAGTGCAACAAAAGCACCAGCTAAGAGAAGAACAACTCGAAGAAAGAGTACAGCTAAAGCTGCTCCAAAGAGAAAAGCTTCTCGTAGAAAG
>JAWVZS010000141.1:0-3358 GCA_033722055.1 Nitrosopumilaceae archaeon | reverse complement strand
TTATGATTTACAACATTTGTTAGCAGATCAGTATAGACCTACAAAGAAAAATGAAAGGCCCACGCCTTCACAAGTAGAGCAAAAATCTATCAAAATTAACGGGGGTCTTTACACAATGGGATACAATGGAAATGAGTATTGTTATGATATTGAATTGCCTGAACATAAAATATATCTAAATGATTACAAAATTGATGCATTTCCAGTAACTAATGAGGAATATCTAAAATTCATTGAAGATGGCGGATATGACAGCTACAAGTATTGGTTGTCAGACGGTTGGGAGAAAGTAAAACAAAACAAATGGAGAGCACCAATGTATTGGGAAGAAAAAGACGGAAAATGGTTTGTTCGAGATTTTCTTGGATTACGACCAATCAACCCAAAAGAGCCGGTTTGTCATGTAAGCTTCTATGAGGCAGCAGCTTACTGCAAATGGGCTGGAAAACGACTTCCTACAGAAGCAGAATGGGAAAAAGCTGCTTGTTGGAATGAAGACCGACAAGAAAAAACTATCTTTCCTTGGGGTAACGAAAGCCCGTCTGCCCAAAACTCAAATTTGCTTGAGTCATATCATTGGGGATGTACTGAAATTGGATCATATCCAGATGGACAAAGCCATTACGGATGTCATCAGATGATTGGTGATGTGTGGGAATGGACAGCATCTGAGTTTGTCGGTTATCCAGGATTCAAGACAGGTTTTTCAGAATATAATGATAAATGGTTTACAAATCAAAAGGTTTTACGTGGAGGTTCGTTTGGTACGCCACAAATGTCCATTCGTGGTAGTTACAGGAATTTCTTTAGACTAGATGAAAGATGGTTATTTTCAGGATTTAGATGTGCAGAAGACATCTAAGTTTTTGAAACTAAAACCATAGCATAATATTTTTGCTCATCAGTCCAAATTTGCTTAATTTTAAAATGAGTTTTCTGCATAAGTTCCTTAATTTGAGGGATCGTGTATTTATGAGAATATTCAGTATGGATTAATTCATTCTTTTTTAGAGATAATGAAAGTCCAGACTTTGCGATTGTTATATGTTGATTTGTAAGAGATTTCAGATACATTTCAATTCTTTGTCTATCAGAATTATAAACTGCATAATGCTCAAAATTTCCTAAATCAAAATCTGCATCCAATTCGTCATTAATCCTAGATAACACATTAAGATTAAATTTTGCAGTGATGTCTTTTTTATCATTATAAGCATCCTCTAGAATCATTTTATCTTTAACAAGATCTAATCCTATCAAAAATAGATCATTTGTCTTCATAACCGAATTAATTTTATTCAGAAAAGTCTTTCCTTCAGTAGGAGTAAAGTTTCCAAAACTAGATCCTAGGAATAAAATAAGATTTTTTTTATTATCATACTTTTCAATGAAATCTAATCCTTCTTCATAAGTGTCTACAATTCCGGTAATATGTAAATTTGAATAGTCATTCAAAAGAACCTCAGAACTTTCAGTTAAAATTTCAGATACATCAATAGGAAAATAATCAATCCTATCACCAAGTTTGTTAAAAACATCTAAAATTAAACGAGTTTTAGTAGAAGAACCACTGCCTAATTCTACAATTTTAAAGGAGTTATCAACAAAATCAACTAGTTCTTTTTTTAGTATTTTAAGAATTTTAATTTCAGTTCTTGTAGGATAGTATTCTGGAAGTTTACAAATTTGTTCAAAGAGTTTTGAGCCTTGCTGATCATAGAAAAATTTAGGGTTAATGTATTTGTCATCTTCAGACAGACTGGAAGAAATTTCTTCGGCAAAACTTTTTTCTATTCTTGTAGAATGTGGTTTATAGTATCGAAGTCTAGGATTAACAACATATTTTTTGTATTCTAATTCTTGAATTATCTTGCTCAATTAAAAAAAATCGCAGTTATCATCATAAAATCTTTCGCCCTAATTTATGCCTAGGAATATTTCTTGATATACTTCCTCATTTAAAATAAAATAATGCCAAAAATACTAGAAGTAAAAAATCTCAAAAAACATTTTGAAAAAAAGAAAATATTTAGTTCTAAAACAGTAATAACAAAAGCAGTTGATGATGTAACATTTTCACTCAACCAAGGCGAAGTTTTTGTTTTGGCAGGTGAATCAGGTTCAGGAAAATCCACAATTGCCAAATTAATTTTAAAATCAATAGAGGCAGATTCTGGTGAAATCATATTAGAGGGTGAAAAAATCACCAATGAGCCACAAAGTTTGAATTTAATTAGAATGGGATGTCAAATGATCCACCAAGATCCATATGATTCGATTAATCCAAGAATGAAAATTCGAGACATAGTAGCCGAACCATTAGAGATTCACAACAAAGGAAGTAAAGAAGAACGAATGCAAAGAGTAGAAGAGGTACTAAAAGAAGTAAAACTAGATCCCGTAAAAGAAATTATGAATAAATTTCCACATATGTTATCAGGTGGGCAAAGGCAAAGAGTTGTTTTAGCAAGAGCATTAGCAATTAATCCCAAAATCATAATAGCTGATGAACCTGTTTCAATGCTTGATGTTTCAATCAGAGCTGAAATGCTAGAATTGATGAGACAGTTACAAAAGAAGCTTAACATATCATTTATTTACATAACACATGATCTAGCCACTGCCAAATATTTTGGACAGCGAATAGGCATTCTATATCTAGGAAAAATTGTCGAAATAGGTGAAATTAACAAAGTTTTGTTAGAACCAAAACATCCCTATACCCAAGCATTAATTGATGCAATTTCAGAACCTGACCCAGAAAATAGGTTCAAAGAAAAAAAGATTCGAATTAAAGAAGGGGAACCACAATTAATGGATGGATGTAATTTTAGAAGCAGATGTCCTTATGCTATTGAAAAATGCAAAACCGAGCCAAAACTAGAGCCAAGAAATGATTTACAATCAGCAGCGTGTTTTGTAAAAATTTAAGATGTTTTAACGGAAGGCAGTCTTTTATCCTTATAGGTTACAACTTCAGAAACTCCATGTTTTGGATAGACACCATAAATCAATTTAGCTTTTTGTACGACAGAGTCTTTAAGTGATACCATTATGAATTGACTTTCTCGCGCTCTCTCTTCTAAAATATTTGATAAACGTTCAGAGTTAGGTGCATCAAGGTGTGCATCCACTTCATCAAACAAGTAAAACGGAGAAGGCTTTAGTTTTTGCAATGCCAAGACAAACACAATGGCAGCAAGTGTCTTTTCACCACCACTAATAGAAGTAGAAGTTCGTTTTGGTTTATTTGGAAATTGAATCAAATAAGATATGCCGGAATTAAAAATATCATCTTCGTTTTCAAGCTCAAGCCATGCGTTGCCTCCTGACATTTTACTAAATATTGTCTTGATTT
>JAWVZS010000140.1:0-3382 GCA_033722055.1 Nitrosopumilaceae archaeon | reverse complement strand
TTGAATCAACATCAAGCAATACTGAAAACTCTTCACTGGCTAACAATTGTTCAGGAACTGCACTTTGTTTCAAAGGAAAAGTAACTCAGGTAATTGATGGTGATACCATCAAAGTAGACGGAAAGTCTATTCGTTTTGCTCTTTCTTCTGCACCTGAATTGTATGAACGTGGGGGGCAAGATGCAAGACAATTAATTGAAAATATATGTCCTGTTGGCTCTACAGCTCTAGTTGATCAAGATGATGGACAAACCCAGGGAAGTTATGGAAGACTTTTGGGAGTAATTTATTGTAATGGTGTGAATCTTAATTCAAAATTACTAGATGAAGGGCTAGGATATATTGCATCAGAGTTTTGTTCCAGTAGCGAGTTTTCATTTACATCATGGGCACAAAAACATGGCTGCTTGTCAAATGATTCTAGTACGTCAGATTTTGAAAGATGTGATTCTTCTTATCCAGACATATGTGTACCATCTCCCCCACCTGATCTAGATTGTAAAGATATTCCATATCGCAATTTTACAGTATTGTACCCGGACCCTCACAACTTTGATGGCGACGGTAACGGAATAGGCTGTGAAAGATAGATTTTCTGACTTGGTTTTAGAGGCTGAAAAATCATGTCACTAAACATTACATGGTAATCATTTAATAGCAAATTTTAACTGAAGATACTAATGCAGCGATTTGTACCTGTTTTTGGATTATTTGCTATTTTGTTTATTGGAATGATTTCTCCTAGTATAGCTCAGGATTATGAGTGGGATGAAAAGTATCGTCAATTAGAGGCAGACTTTGAAAATAAAAGACTACACCTAGAACAATACTATCAGGAAGAATATCAGCAACTAGAAGAACAATACGCTCAACACAAAATGGAAATTTATGATAAAGTAGAAAATAACCCTGAACTTTCTGATTCTGAAATCGATGCAATGTTTCAAGATTTGATTTCTGATTATGAACAAAAAAGAAGAACCCTTGAATCCTCTATGATGCAGGATTTTGAAGAACTTGAACGTATGTTTCAACATGAATTACAAGAACTAGATAAACAAAGAAACCAATACTATGAGGAATACGATTACGATTCAACTCAACCCCACATGGATGATCCTGAATGGCAGAGTATCGAGCCACTTGCTCAACAAATCATGGATACCATCCCAATGGAGAAAATTCAGCATTTGTGGGAAACAGGACAGATTGATGAATTAATTAATTTGATTGTATCTGAAACGAATCTGAGCTATGAAGATGCAAAACGTGTTGTAATGTTTTTTGAAAAATATGATACTAGAAACGCAGACGGAACCTATGATGACTATAATTATGATGGAACTGTAACTCAATACGAAGAATATTCAGATTACAAAGAACCGTATGAATATGATCCTGAATGGCAAAACATTGAGCCCTTAGCTCAGCAAATAATGACAACTATCCCAATGGAAAAAATTCAATCTCTTTGGGAATCTGGACAATTTGATGAACTGATAAACCTGATTGTATCTGAAACTAACTTGAACTATGATGAGGCAAAACGTGTTGTAATGTTTTTTGAAAAATATGATACTAGAAATGCAGACGGTACATACCAATACGATGATAATTTTGATTATTCAGAAGAACATCAAGAACTCTATCCTTCACCACCTGCAGTTGCAACTACATATGATGAACATAAAGTCCAACAGTTAGAAGAAAGAATAACTGAACTTGAGCAAGAAAACCAAATGCTTCGAGAAACTATCATGCAACTAGAAGAAAAAATAACTCAGATTAATGCAGTTTTAATGGAACAAGTCAAGTTCATTTACGAATGGGTACAATCTCAGTAAATTCGTAATATTATTTTTTGACACAAAGAAATTATCAGTAAGAAAGCTGAGTAATCGCTTATTATATTCACGCCATCTCGTATTCAATGAACAACACCAAACTATTTTTGGGTCTTGCAATTATCATGGCCGTAGCAATTGCTCCAATTAGTGGGGCATTTGCACAGTCAGATGTTGCACCTGAAAATACAGAAAAACAAATCGACAAAGAAAAACAAAAACAATTCCATGACAAACTCAAAGAAAAACGACTTCAATTACGAGACCAACTGCATAACTTCAATGATCAAAGAAAAGACAGACTCTCCTATGATGAAAGACAACATGTAGAACCAACCGTAACCTTTGAAGGCATTACATCTGGCTGGGCCGTTATTGATGGTAAGGCATTTCCAGCAGAATTTGTACTTGACGGAAAAGCAGGTCAAACAGATAGGGGTTGGCAATTAACTGGAACAGGAACTGTTTTTGTTGGTGACAGAGAGATTACTTTTGATCTAAAAGGAATCACAAAAAACCATCATGTTGGCATAAAGGGAATTTCTCAAAATGATGAATCTATTGTAATTCATTTGAGAGGAAACTTTGCTCCAATTGGTGATAGTGAGGATTCTTTTGCTCTTGCATTTAAGCATGGAGCAATAATGGTTTCAGAAAGTGATCTAAAGGTACCATTGGTTCTAGTGGGTAGTGTTACAGTAAAACCAATAATCTCTGATGTATCTGTTGATGACACCACAATTGAAGAAGATCTTGAACAATTAGATGAGATGTTAGCACAGCTAACATAACTCTTCTTTTATTTTTTAGTCATGTACAATTAACTGCAATCAGTGAATATGATCCTACCAAATGCATAAAGCCTTACAGAAATCTCCTTTTCCAATGCACAAATCTTTCATTTTAGTATTAATTCTGGTTTTATCTGGGTTTGTTCATTTATGGAATCCCGTGGGGTTTCCAGACATTTTCTTTGATGAAGGAGTATACATGAGCCGTGCAATGAATGTACTTGAAACGTCTAATCCTCAGGAAAGTTATCTTTATGATCATCCGTATTTTGGTCAGATCATACTTGGCGGTGTTTTAAAGCTAGTAGGTTATCCTGACTCGCTAAATTCTGAAAGTGATGCAGAGTCATTAAAGGAACTGTATATGACCCCTAGAATCTTTATGGGTTTACTTGCTGTATTGGATACATTTTTGATTTACAAAATTGCTGAAAAAAAATACAACAGTAAAGTTGCAATATTAGCTGCTGTAATTTTTGCAGTACTTCCTTTTTCGTGGGTATTCAAAAGAATAACTCTTGATGCTCTACTGCTGCCGTTCATGCTTGGCTCAATATTGGTTGCTCTACATGCACAAAAATCACCAAAGTTGTATTGGGTGTTATTTTCAGGACTGTTATTTGGATTTGCAGTATTTACAAAAATACCGGCAATCATATTTGGATTTCTTGCAGGTTTGATTATTTTTCAAGGTAGAAAAAAAATAGCCGACGTTATGGTGTGGCTATTTCCTGTAATTTTGATTCC
>JAWVZS010000139.1:0-3397 GCA_033722055.1 Nitrosopumilaceae archaeon | reverse complement strand
TTTTGTAATTGTAGATTTTGCATTTAATTGCCAAACATTGATGTGATGATGTCCTTTACTTTTTGATATTCTACATTTCCCCACTGTGCATAGACATTACCAAAAACAATATTTGCAGCTTCTTTTGCAGATACACCTGAATCTAATAGCTTAGCAAAAGAAATTGTTTCCCTCAAGCTTGGCGAATAAAATAATTCTTCTACAGAAGCTGCCTGTCTTAATGTGTTAGCTAATTTTACCCCTTGTAGAATTTCTGTATCATGATTTTTTGAAACATGTTTCTTAATAATTTCACACTCTATATCTTCTGGAGGGTATTCCAGTCTTATTCTTACAGGAAATCTACTAATTAATTGCGGTGGTAATTCTTTAGTTCCAGAATGTGTTAGTGGATTAATTGTAGCTATTACAAACCAATTATTTTTTGCAATTACTGTTTCACCTGTAGATTCTTTTAAGACAATTTGTCGTCGATCATCTAATGCTTCATCTAGTCTCAGCAAAACATCTGCCTCAGCGGAATTGATTTCATCAAGATACAGTATGTTTCCTTCTCTCATGGATTTAATTAGCAATCCTTCATCAAATCCAACACTTCCTTCATTTAGCGTCTTTGTACCAATTAGATGACTCTCTCTCGTTCTGAGACTAAAATTAATGGAATCTAGTTTTATTCCCTTACTTTTTGCAAAATCTCTTACTAGTGAAGTTTTTCCTGTTCCTTTTGGACCAATAATGAGTACAAAAAGACCAGCATCATATGCCTGATTTAATGTCTGTAGGGAATTATTCCAATCAAGATAGGCAGGTTCTTGTAACAATATGTTCTGGTGTTTTTTTTTACAAATAAAGCTTAGTTTTGATATTGTTTTAATTTCGTATTTGATTCATCTAAAATTTCATGTAGTTTTTTCTTCCATTCATCAAAACCATCTGGAGATTCTGGATAATTATAGTAATGCTCAGTTAATTTTTTGTTTTGTTGAGTAGTGAATTTAAGACCTTCTGCTAATTTTTTATTTAGAGCACCTCGAATAATCATTCCTATTTTACCTAATGTACTAAAATCTGGATGTTCTCCTTTAGAAATTGCTTCAACATCTAGATTTCCTAAAAAGTGCTTCATTCCGTAACTGATCTGTTCGTTAGTTAAGCTTTGAATTAATCGTCTGAATATTTCAAGTCCTGCAGTTTTGTATCCGTATTCATTAATGAATTCCTTATTGTAATTCCATAGTCCCTTTTCTGTTACGTCATTTGATTGAATAGCATTTACAACGCATTTGCCTACAATTGTACCTGCAACTAAAGCTGGTCCTATGCCTCCTGCATCTAGAGGTTTAGGCATCCATGCAGAATCACCTACCAAAACAAAACCATTTGCAACCATACAATCATTTTGTCTACGTACAGAAACTTGGAAATTACCTGTAGCATTATGAACATCTTGTTCGTCTGTAGATAATCTCGGATTAGTTATTGCTTTGTTTCTGGCAACATATTGATCAATTAAAGTAGAAACGTTATCTTGTTTTCCTAATCTTTTGTTTCTTTTTTCCAAAAGAGATTTTTCAACCCCTAAACCGATATTTACTTTGTCTTTACCTTTTGGAAAAACCCATCCATATCCGCCAGGAGCTATGTCTTGATCTAAATGAATAATACAATAGTCTGGATCAAACTCTGTCAAATCTTCTTCGCCTTTGTCAAAATACATGATATGTCTACCAGTTGATTCAACATCATGCCTGTCAACCTTTTTTTCCATCTTGGTTGTGTTGGAAATTTGGTTCCTTAACATTGATGTCATTCCTGTGGCGTCAATTACAACTTTTGCAGTTTTTTGATAAGGTTGATTTGTTTTCTTATCTATTCCTTTAATACCAATAACTTGATTTCCATCATAAACTAATCCTGACAAATTAATTTCAAATTCAAAATCTATTCCCATAGAATTAGCTCTTTCATTTTGTTTTTGTGGCAATACCTGTCTATTGAGCATATATCCATCACCATCAAAAGGAATTGAGGTTTCTCTGTCTGGTGAAAATGCCATAACGCCTTTTACTTTGTGTTCAATTTCTGGCTCTCCCCATTTTATCTTGATTCTATCTGTCATATAGTCTACTGCTTCTTTACTTACTGCATCGCCACAAATCCATCCACTCACACTTTTTTGCCCTGGAAGATTTGATGGACTTCTGTCGACTACTAGAACTTTTAATCCTTGATTAGAATAATGAGAAACAGATTGTGCAGCTATAGTTCCTGCCAGACCTCCTCCAGCAACTATTACGTCATAATCGAACACATTAGAGAGCCCCGTTAATCGGTATTTAAAACAATACTATTTCTAAAGGCGATCTGAATTAATTAAAAATTGAATTTGGGGTCAGTTCGTCGCGGCGTCCTCACAGCTTTAGCTCAGACTGGAGCGGCTTTTATCTCCTCATTCCCAAATCATTATGTCTTTGTTCATATTTAATTTAGATGTGATAAAAAAAGATTAGAAAAAATTTCTACTCTATCTTTTTTATTGTAGACTGGTGTTGATATTTTTATTTTAATAGAATCTTTTTCTCTAAACTCAATTTTTCTTTTGATAAAATCCTGCTTACTCAATCTTATATGTAGAGTAGAATTTTCTATTCTGTCTTCTATTCCTTCTGAAATTTCTTCTATTTGGGATTTTGACAATAATTTGTTTAATCTATTGAGAAATTCTCTTGCTGTTTTTTTTGTTAATTTTATAGTAACCATTATGATTGGGTTGTCGAAATGACCTGTGAGTTTTTGAAGCATTATCTGCTTTTGATTTAACCCAAAAAATTCTTCGAAGCTTTCAATTATTTTTGTATCGTCTTCAGTAGCATGAATGATTGTACTAACTGTTATCTGTAATCTTTCATTCATCTTTAGGCTCTAGGTTTAGAAAACTATGATTATGCTTCAAGCAGTGCTATTTCTTTTTCGGCAGTTCTGATAAGCTTGACTTTTTCTAATCCTACATGTCTAATTCGAATTAATTTCTTGGCAGCTGCCATAATATCTGAATTGATCTTACCATAACAAGTTGCTTGTACAAACTGATCTATTGTCATTTCTGGAATTGTTTTGTTAATTATGTCTCTTGCAATTAATCTTAAAGCATGTTTTCTTGATGTGTTTAACTGTCTATGTGTTAAGGCAATTACTTTGATTCTAAAAATATACCCATCTTTAGTTTTGGAATCTATGATAAAATTAACTTTAGATGAACCTCTTCTTACGAGACTTCTCAAAAATTCTTTTGAATATTCATATCTCTTGAATATTGTTGATGCTTTGTCGTCATTTACTTTGTCAACCTGGAAATAGATTTTGTATTGATGTTGAGATGGATCGCCTTTTAGTATGT
>JAWVZS010000138.1:0-3422 GCA_033722055.1 Nitrosopumilaceae archaeon | reverse complement strand
TTTCTTTATCACACTAACTTTGTAAGTTTCTAAATAGATCAATTTGTTTGGTTTACCTGTTACAAGTACAGTATCTCCAGGATAGTATTCTGCCTTATCAGTAGTTGCAATTAATGAGACGGGTCCATCAATTCCAAATACAAAATCATTTGCTACTGAAAATCTAGTTTCAGCTTGTTTTTTAACATAATTAGCTTTTACGATATATTCTCCAGTTGGAAATATAGTAGCTGGTAACTCAAACAGACTTTCAAAAGCGCCACCCTGATTAGGGTAAACAGATGCCTCATGAATTACAGGATGTGGGAATTTGCCTGATAATACTTTAATTGCAACTCTTTCTGGTACAACAAGTCCTTCAGTTCCTTGTTCACGTTTGATTACTTCACCAGTGACTTTTAGTTTTTCTCCGGGATGGTAGATAGGTTTGGCAGTAGTCACAGATAGTGGAGGAATAACAAGCGTATCATTGACTGGATCTTCAGACACTTTGAAGAACAAAGATTTGTTTAATGATTTTGTAGATACTATAATTTTGTATACTCCAATATTTGATGAGGACAATGATCTATCTTCTGTGGATTTTACACTATCAATGGTAGCAGATATGGGGGTTTTCCATTCCCAGGCAAATTGTTGATTATTTATGGTAGCTCCTGATTCACGTTTTGAGCCGTCAGGTTTGAACAAAGTTATTGAAATTCCTTGTTCAGCAGATGGGGGTACAATTCCAGATAATGTTACAGTATCACCTAAGCCATACACATCTTTGTTCAGAGACACAATCATCTCCCCATCAGTAATTAGTGGTTTTACAACATCGATTGTAGTAGAGGTTTTAAGATCTAAATATTGTGCTTTTATGGTGTATTTTCCCTCAGAGAATATTCCTGGTTTTACATCAGCAGTAATTGAAAAGAAGCCAGATTTGTCTGGAATTGCTGTCATTTCATATGGAATAGACACCCTATTGGAACTTGAACGATTAAAATCAGGTAATGCCATAATTGTAACAGGTTTTCCATCACTTTTTAGAAATGAAAGCATAACATTAGGAGTCTGATATGTAGAGCTCTGTTTTGGGTTTAGTATTACTCCAGAAATTTTCATAGTGTCACCTAGATCATAAACTTGTTTGTTAGTTTTCAGAGAAAAGGGTTCAGTGGATGGAACATAGGTTTCAGGATTTGAAACCACAACAATTGATTTTGATTTAGATCCAATATCTTTGGATACTGTGATTTGGTATTCTCCCAATCTATCCTGCTTTGCAGGAATTTTGAATTCATATGAAAAAGTTCCATCTCCATTTAGTCTAACAGCGTCTTTAATTTTGAACAGGAAACCACCCCCAGAGGAATCTTTAACACCTAATGCTTTATTGGTGGTTTGTACAATATCCAAGTCAAATGTAGGAGTCCACAAATTGTTAAGTCTTCCAGATATTTTTACAGTTTCACCAAGACCATACACATCTTTATCGGTCCATAGTGAGATTAACGTATCTTCTTTGACATCTTTTGCCACAGTAAAACTGGATTTTGCGGCTTGGTCAAAATATTCACCAGTAATAGTATATTCCCCATATACTGGATTCACCGTACTTAGAAAGAATTTAGTTGTAAATTCTCCGTTAGTATTTGGAAATAGCGTTCCATCAAAAATTTGAGCACCGTTTGGATTTACAACTATGAATTTTAATCCTTCAAATGGTATCATGTCAGTAGTTTTACCAAAAATAGTCACTGTTTCGCCTGGCATGTAACTATCCTTGTTTGTATTAATGGAAAGTTCACTAGCACTTGTTTCTGTTTCTTGAATTACTACATTACCTAAAGAAAACACAGTATCATCTGAGGCACCTGCATATGTAACGGACACATCATAGACGCCTTCGTTAAAACCAAGTACTTTGTGAAGATTCAGTGTAGTTTTGTACTTTAGATTAAGATCTGGATATAATTCAAGTTGGTTATGGTAGTTAGGACCAGTAACAGTAAGAATGATTTTTGCAGGCTGGAAATATGGTTTCTGTATAGTTACCTTTTTGGAAACACTGCCAGAAAGTGTTACGGTTTCACCAAAAATATAATTTTCTTTGTTACTATTTACAGAAATTGTAACTTCATCTGTTGTTGTTTGAGTAGTAATTTTTCCATTAGAAGAACCTGCATTTGATAATACATATTTCCAATCTGTTATGTTATCAGTATCATAACCATCATAGATTCTTTGCCAAGAAGTAAAATCATTTTTTACATCTGTTATTAGAGGAGTCTTGTCTATTACTTGACCACTTTTATCTGTCAGTTCAACGACTTCAGAGATATCAGTAAACCATGACTGTTGGTAAGAAAATATTTTGAATTTACCTGGTTCAATTACAGTTCCCGAAGGAATTGTCATAGTCTTCTTTAAGACAGTAGTAGATGCAATTTTCCATCCACTCAAGTCTACTGTAGATGACGTTGGATTATACAGTTCTACCCATTCTGAGATATTAACTGCATCATCTCCTGGAGGATTAGTATCTACTTCATTTATGACGACATGATTTGCAACAGATGAGGTTTGTGCAAATGATGCTGCAGAAGCACCGCTAAGAAGGATTATTGAAAACAGGATAGCTATTGGTCTTTTCATTGTTTTGTCTAGTTTGATGTGATAAAGAGGGTCATTTTAGAATGGGATTGAGGAAAAGTTGAGCTAGTTGTTAAAGTCATATATCTTTCATAGGTCATTATATTGAATGATTAATTTTTTTTATTAAAGCATGCGTATGAATCATTCTAGTCAGAAGAACAATTTGGACATTGTTTATTTACTATCTTAGAGCCACAGTCAGCACATATTCCTTCACCTACATCTGCTTCAATTGCTTTTTTGCGCCTTCCAACAAATACTTTGATTCCAAAATAAATCAAAATGGCAATTATAACTGCATAGAAAGGCGACATAAAAGGCAGTAGCCCAATCATAAAAAACAAAACACCAATAATTAAAACAATGTCTCTTTTTTCAAATTTCAATCAATAATGTGATAAATTTAATCATAAAAATATGCCGGAGCTCAGAGCCATTAGTTTTACTTCATCTAAAGTCATTACTCTAACTCTTCTTCATCGCTCCGTAATCATAATCTCCATTAATTACTAATAATAATTAAAGTGGGATTGGAAGGATTTGAACCTTCGACCCCTGGTACCCAAAACCAGAATCATACCAAGCTAGACCACAATCCCGCTATAAATGCAAAATTAGGTCCCCAATTTAAGCTTGACATATAGAAATCCAATTTAAGATAAATCATAATTTTCTAATTGAAAATAGTTCATATTATTTTTAGTTTAGACTAGAATCATAATATGCAAAACATTAGGTATTTTTAGACAGTAGTTTTGGTAAAATAAATTAAAACACGA
>JAWVZS010000137.1:0-3437 GCA_033722055.1 Nitrosopumilaceae archaeon | reverse complement strand
TTTACTGCAATTGCAATATGATCAATTTTCATCTAAAATACCTCCTTTGGACGATATACTCCAAACACGTCTCTGAACGCATTACTAATTTCACCTGTTGTAGCATATACTTTTGCAGATTCTATGATATATGGCATTACATTCTTCTCAGATTCTGCTGCTTCACGCATAGAAGATAATGCCTTTTCTACTTTTTTTGAATTTCTTGATGAGCGTAATTGTTTGAGTGCTTTCTTTTGTTGAATTTCTATTTTTTCATCTACACGTAGTAGTTCTGGTTGTTTTTCTTCTTCGACGTATTTGTTTACACCTATGAGTACTCTTTCATTGTCATCAACTTCTTTTTTGAGTCGATATGCATTTTGTCTAATTTCGGATTGGAAGAAGCCTTTTTCAATTGCCTTTACAGAGCCGCCCATTTTTTCGATTTTTTTGAGATATTTCCAAACTCCATCTTCAATTTGATCACATAGTTCCTCAAGATAGTATGATCCTGCCATAGGATCAACAGTTTTTGTAACGCCACTTTCATGAGCTACTATCTGTTGAGTTCTCAATGCAATCTTTGCAGATTCTTCTGTAGGTAAAGCCAAGGCTTCATCTCGGGAATTAGTATGAAGTGATTGTGTTCCGCCCATTACAGCTGCCATAGTTTGAATAGCTACTCTAACTATATTGTTGTCAGGCTGCTGTGCAGTTAATGATTCACCACTAGTTTGAGTGTGGAATTTTAGCTGCATTGATTTTGGATTCTTTGCGTGAAACATTTCTTTGAGAATTTTTGCATATACCTTTCTAGCGACTCTGAATTTAGCAACTTCTTCAAAGAATTCAATTGTGCAACAGAAGAAAAATGACAGTCTAGGGGCAAAGTCATCAATCTTTAATCCACGGTCAAGACAAGTCTGAATGTATGCAATTGCATTAGCTAGTGTAAATGCAACTTCTTGTGTTGCAGTACATCCAGCTTCTCTCATATGATATCCTGAAATAGAAACTGGATACCATGATGGTACCTTTTGTGCACAATATTCTATCATGTCACCAATTAGGCGCATTGATGGTCTTGGTGGATAGATGTAGGTATTTCTTGCAATGTATTCTTTTAAAATATCATTTTGTGTTGTTCCACGTAATTGTTCACTCTTGAATCCTTGCGATTCCCCTACTGCAATGTAATATGCCAGAAGAGTAGATGCAGTAGAATTGATAGTCATGGAAGTACTTACCTTACCTAATGGAATTCCATCAAAGGCAGTCATCATATCTTTAATTGATGCAATAGATACACCTACCTTTCCTACTTCACCTTCTGCATGTGGAGAATCAGGATCATGTCCAATTTGTGTTGGTAAATCAAATGCCATAGAAAGTCCTGTCTGGCCCTTCTCTAACATATACTTGAATCGCTGATTAGTTAGCTTTGCATCACCGAATCCAGAATATTGTCGCATGGTCCAAAATCTATCACGATACATTCCTGGATGAATACCACGAGTAAAGGGATACTTTCCGGCGTCTTCTTTTTGTTGTTTCTTTGATGATTTCTGATAGATTCGTTTAACTGGAAAATTAGAGTCTGTAAAAATCTCCTTTGTCTCTTCTTTTTTCTTTTTATCTGCCATTATTTCATCACTTTACTAGAGATTTTGTAATTTTTTCGGCTGCATCAAAGGGATCTATTTGTTTTTCTTGTAGTTTCTTTAGGTATTTTGAGTAGGATTTATCTGAATCAAGCATTTTATCCATCTTTTCTTTAATGTTATTTAAAACAATATCTTTTAGTTCAGTTTCTAATCGTTCTGCATCCTTTTGTTTTTTAGTTTTCTTTTTTTCTGCCATCATATCCTTGAGGGTTTTGGCAAATTCCTTGATTCCTTTATTGGTTTTAGTAGAAGTCTTTAGTATGGTAGGGTTTTTTTCAGACGCTCCAATGAAATCTCGTACAGCATCATATAGCTGATTTGCACCATCCAAGTCACTCTTGTTTACAAGATAAATATCTCCAATTTCTGTTAGACCTGCCTTAATGGTTTGAATACTATCTCCAGTATTTGGATTAAAGACGACAACTGTTATATCGGCAATATTTGAAATTTCTACTTCAGTTTGTCCTGCACCAACACTTTCTATTATTATTGGATTAAAGCCGGCATATTCTAAAATTCTAATGCTATTTCGGAGGGAACGAGATACTGCACCAGTTGCTCCACGAGATGCTATACTTCGAATATAAGTTCCAGAATCCGTAGAATCAGTCATTCGTACTCGGTCACCCAATATAGCACCGCCTGTCACATGACTTGTAGGATCAACTGCCAAAACAGCAGGTTTTGTCTTTAGTTTTTTTAGCTCAGTTGCTGTTTTATTGATTAGCGAGCTTTTGCCAGCACCTGCAGGTCCTGTAATACCTATGATCATTGATTTTCCTGTGTCTTTGAATATTTTTTTTAAAATCTTTTTGGCTTCTTTTGGATTATTTTCAATTAATGAGATTGATTTTGCAATAGCTCCACGTTTACCTTTTTTTAGTTCATTTAGTTCCAACACAGATAATCTTTTTGTGGTTCCAATAAAATCTTGTCTAAGGCTCTCCATAAATGACCGGAGGTTTTGATTGACCAAGTTCATAAATCTCAGTTTTTAATTGAACTTTTCCAAATTCCTCATGATCTACATCAAATACAACTGGATGAATCTTCCATCCATATTTAGGGGTGTTTTGAAATGGAACTATTTCTATAAATTGTGATTCAGAGTATTGTTTTTGAAAAGACTCTTCCATTCCCAAGATTTCCATTACTACAGAATTTGTTTTTCCAGAGGTATCAGAATATGAAATCTCAACATGTCCTGTATCATAATAAACTGCATTTACATCAAAATTATCACGCAGTTTGTCATTATCATCTGTTCCAAATCCAGTTATGAAAAGCAATGCAAAGATTGTCAGTACACCCAGTGCAATTGGAGGGCCTAGTCGTTTAGCCATCTTTGAACTCTTTTTTCATCCTTCGTAACAATTTAGAACGGATTCTAATTTTTTCCAATGTTTGTTGTTGTGTTCTTTCTGTTCCAGGAGTGGGATTTTTCTTGAAAAATTGTTTAATTTCTTGTTCCATAGAATCATCTGCAACAAGTACAATGCTTGCAACTATTCTATTGAATAATGGGTTTCCATAACCTACTTTTTTGCTCAATTTTTTCCAGTTTTTCTTAAGCCATGGCCACAGTATATTTTTGCCATAGGGGTTTGCAGCAATCTTCATTATTGGTAGTTGCATGTTTTGTGAACGTACATCAGATGTTTGTGAAAATTCCAATGTTTTTAGCAATAGTTTCTCGTCTCTGAAGCTACACATAGCAACCAAAAATCGTAGTTTTTCTTCAGTGGTTTTAGCTTTTTTGTATAATGATTTTAGAGTAGAATGTGTCTT
>JAWVZS010000136.1:0-3447 GCA_033722055.1 Nitrosopumilaceae archaeon | reverse complement strand
TGCCTTCAATGATTTCTTTAATTGGAATAATCCATCGATTAATTTCAACTCGGTCTGTTTGATGTGGCTCAATAAAGCTTCGCAGTGGACCCTTCTTACTGTATCTGTCTTTTAGCAAACCCTCATCAAATGGAACTCCCAACTCTTGTGCATATCCTAATGCAGCTGGTCTTGCAGAATCAGGAACTGGGATTACCAAATCTGCATCTTTGATTGGGAATTTACGTGCAAGAAACTTGCCAATGTTTTTTCGTGCAACATAGATGTTAGAACCTTCCATTTGACTCGAAGGATGTGCAAAATAAGTAAATTCAAAAGAACAATGAGCAGTTTTGTTATCATCAGAAAACATTTCAGTTTGTAATCCGTTTTGGCTTAGTTTGATTAGCTCACCTGGCTTTACATCTCGCATTAGTTTGGCGCTTACTGCAGATACTGCAGAAGACTCTGATGCAACAATGTATGTATCATCAGACTCTTTATGACCCAACACCATAGGTCTGAATCCTTTTGGGTCTCTTGCAGCATAAACTGCATTTTCATCTGAAATAAATGTAAAACAATAAGAGCCAACCATCTCATTTTTTAGAATTGACAGTGCTTTTCCCATTTGGCCTTTTTCAGAAATTAGTGAAACAAGTCTTTGTGCAGCAACCAGTGTGTCACTTGAATTCTGTGGAGTGAATGAACACCCACCGACCATATTGGCCAATTCTTGTACATTTGAAATGGTACCATTATGGGCAACACAAAGATCTTTTACTTTGAGTGGCTGTGCATTCTCCAAACTGCTTTTGCCTATAGTAGAATATCTAACATGTCCAATTACTGCAGGAGAAGAATATTCTTCAGAAATTTTCTTAAATTCAGACGAAGAAGCAGACACTAATCCTAATCGCTTTAGTGGTTCTTTGTTTGGAATTGCCAAACCCCAAGCTTCTTGTCCCCTATGCTGTAATGCTCGTAGTGCATCAATTGCCATAGGAATTACATTTGTTCCACTAAGACTGAAAATTCCAACTACGCCGCAGTTTTCTTTAACCATGAACAATAAGCTCCTCTAATGAATTAAGCCATGTTTTTTGTGTCTTATCAACTCTTAGATCAACTTTAAGATCGGTGCCTTGAGAAAACTGAATCTGTTTACCAGTGAATTTTCCGATCGTGGAAAAAGAAGCATCGTGTTTTTGTAAGAGAGATTCTAGTTTTTGGAGTTTGTTTTTGTCTACCACTAAAACATACCTAGAATGACTTTCAGAGAATAATACTCTATCTGTGTCTAATTTTTCTCCAGGAACCTTTTTGAGATTAACACTACATCCAATATCATTTGTCATACATAATTCAGATACAGATACTGCCAATCCGCCTTTAGAGCAATCGTGTACGTTTTTGACTAAATCTTTTGCAATCAAATCCAAAACAGCCTTCATATTCTTTTTGGATTCAGCAAAATTTACTTCTGGACATTTCCCACCAATAAATTTGTGAATATATTCAAAATATTCTGAGCCTCCAAGTTCATTTTTTGTTTGTCCTACAATTACTATACAGTCATTGTCAGTTATTTTCTGAGGATACAGTGGTTTATGATCAATTAAACCCAAAACTCCAATTAATGGAGTTGGCTTTATTGGCCCTTTTGGAGTTTCATTATACAGACTAACTTTTCCTCCAATACATGGAATCGAATAAGAAT
Organism: Nitrosopumilaceae archaeon; assembly: GCA_033722055.1. Classification (GTDB taxonomy): domain Archaea; phylum Thermoproteota; class Nitrososphaeria; order Nitrososphaerales; family Nitrosopumilaceae; genus CAYWRD01. The sequence goes on along the minus strand of JAWVZS010000136.1, from coordinate 1,748 downwards.
TTGCAAAGTCAGTTAATCCCTTTAGAGTTTCTAAAAATGTCCAAAAAATCTCAGGGTTTTCTGGGTTTCCAAACTGTAAATGATCAAGCATTCCAATTGGCTTTGCTCCAGTACAAACTACATTTCTACATGCTTCTTCAAAACATCCAATTGCTCCTTCTCTTGGATTAATGTAGCAATGTTTTGGGTTACCATCAATTTTTGCTGCTAAAAATTTTCCATTATCAAGGCGCAGTACAGCAGCATCTTGTCCAGGCTTTGTCACAGTACGTATACCAACTTCATGATCATACTGATCATAAACCCAGTGTTTGCTTGCAATGTTTGGAGAAGAAAGAAGATCAAGTAAGACCTTTGAGAAATTAGTGACTGGTTTTAATTTTTTTTCTGTTTGAATATTTTCAAGGTATTTTGGTTTTTTAGATGGTCTATCTAAGAGTGGAGCATTAGCAACAATGTCAGCAGAAATATTGGCCAGTGTTTTTTTTCCTTGTTTTACGTGTAAATCAGTACCCGATTTAACATGACCTATAACAGAGCAGGGAATATGAAATTTCTGACAAATTTCTTTTAATTTTTTTAATTTTTCTTTATCTGTAATTATTAGCATCCTTTCTTGTGACTCAGAAACCATAATCTCATCTGGATTCATATCGGATTCACGAACATGGACCTTAGTCACATCCATTTCAATTCCTACACCCATAGCTTCGGCAGTTTCAGATACTGCACAAGAAAGACCTCCACCGCCTAAATCCTTCATAGCTTTGATTAGTTTGTGATTTCGTGCCTCCAAAATTGCTTCAATAATTAATTTTTCAATAAACGGATCTGGGATTTGAACTGCAGAGCGGTCTTCAGATTCTAAAGAATCAGAAGCAAACTGTGAACCTCCTACACCATCTCGTCCAGTAGAACCTCCAATTAAAACAACTACATCGCCTTTGTCAGCATGATTTTTTATCAATTTACTCTTTTTGCCAAAACCAATTGATGCAACATCTACAAGTGCATAATTTTCATAACAACTATCAAATTCAACTTCACCGCCAATGGTTGGAATCCCCAAACAATTTCCATAATCTGCAATTCCAGTTACTGCATTTTTGAAAAGCCATCTTGCTTGTTTGTCTTTTGTTACATCACCAAAACGCAATCCGTTAAAAATTGCAATAGGTCTTGTTCCTGCAGATAAAATATCTCTAATCACACCACCAACACCAGTAGCTGCACCACCATATGGTTCAACTGCAGATGGATGGTTGTGACTTTCAATGTGTGCAGTAACAACATATCCATCACCCACATCTAATACGCCAGAATCATATCCCTTTTCAGTAATTACAAGCGGTCCTTTCATGGGTAACATTTTCAAATGTTTTTTTGATGATTTGTATGAACAGTGCTCAGACCATTCTGCTGCAATAATATTTAGTTCAGTTGATGTGGGTTTTCTATTAATTTTAGACTCTAAATATTCTAGTTCTTGTTTTTCTAAGCTCAATTTTTCACACCTATGGAATTTAGTAATGATTTGAAGATCAATGATGCGGGTTTGTGATCAATAGGATTGATTTCCTTTTCTGTTGCTCTTTCTGGATGAGGCATCATGCCAACTACATTTCCTTGTTTGTTACATACTCCTGCAATCCTATAAGAAGAGCCGTTTACTTCATCTTCATATCGAAATACAATTTGGTTATTTTTTTTCAAATCTGAAAGGGTTTGTTCATCTACATAGTAACGAC
>JAWVZS010000135.1:0-3498 GCA_033722055.1 Nitrosopumilaceae archaeon | reverse complement strand
GAAGACGTCGTCTGACTCTACAGTGACTTTGTAGGTTCCTAAATCTCTGATTTTTGCTGGAAATTTTTCTAATTTTCCTGTTTTACAATCAAACTCTGCGCCATGCCATCCGCAAACAACTTTGGAATTGTCTAGTTTTCCTTCAGAAAGACTTGCGCCTGCATGAGTGCATGTATCGTCCATCGCATAATATTCGCCATCAATGTTTGTAATTAGGATGTCTTTTCCATCAACTGAAACTTTGTGTAATGTTCCAGGAGAAAGGTCTGCTTTTTTGCCCGCTATAATTTTGCCCATATGGTTCTCAATTTATTATTCCTAATAATTTTTCTTATTATGTAATGAAAATTCGACTGGCCAATCCGTCAGATAGGCCTAATGTAATGAAGTTTTGTAGGGACACTTTTTCTTGGGGTGATTATATTGATGAGGCTTGGGATCATTGGATAAAAGATGGTAATTTATTTTTGATTGAAAATGACTTTCCTGTTGGTATAGCTCATGCAAATTTTTCTGGCAACCAAGTTTGGATTGAAGGAATACGTATTGACCCAAATTATAGAAGAAACCATTATGCATCCACACTAATTAAAAAAATAGAGACACTTGCCAAAGAAAAAGGAAAATTATTCTCCTTTATGATTACTGATGAAAAAAATATTCCTTCAATTAACATGGCCAAGAAATGTGGTTTTAATTCTACTCAAATATGGAAATTTTATACTATGATACCTAAAACCTGTACTGATTATAGTGTGAATTTTGTCAAAAAAGTTCCTAAACATGTAACACATTACGTTAAATCATGGCGTTGGCTTCCTTTGGATGATTCAAAAATAACTAAACTTGGTAAAGAAAATAGAATAATTACGTCTGAACAAGACAATGATATTTCTAGTGCAGTATTGGTAGATTCTTCTAGATTTGGTAAAACATTGGTAGTCACATTTTTTTCAGGAGATGAATTTACAACTAGAAATGTTTTGTGCTATATTCAAAATTTTGCATTTTGTAACAATTATTCCAGAATTGAAATTCTCTCAAAAGAAAATCTAACTAATTTTGATTCTTTGGAATTGAAAAATTCCTTTATTTTATTTGAAAAACTTTTATGATTTAACAAACTTTACTTTGTTTCTAATTTTGCCTAACTTTTCAATTTCCATTTCAATTTCATCGCCATCTTTTAAGAATACTGCATTTGGTTTGTTTAGCATTACTCCTGCAGGCGTTCCTGTTGAAATAATGTCACCTTTTTGTAGTGTCATTACTTTGCTTAACTTTGATACTATCTCTGGAATTTTGATGAACATGTTTTTTGTATTAGAATCTTGACGTAGTTCCCCATTAATCTTGGTAGTTAATTTGAGATTTTGAGGATCATCGATCTCATCTGCAGTTGTTATCCATGGACCGCATGGCGCAAATGTATCAAAACTTTTTCCTCTGGTGAACTGCTTATCCTTGAATTGGATGTCTCTTGCTGAAACGTCATTTAGTATCATATATCCAAAAATGGCATCCTTTGCTTCTGCTTCTGAAATGTTTTTGGTGTCTTTTCCAATAATTAGAGCTAATTCTATCTCATAATCTACTTGAGAGAGAAAATCTGGACATACTATCTCAGAGTTTGTTCCTGTAAGGGCTGTTCTGGGTTTTATAACAATGGCCGGATCCTCTGGCGGTTGCAGATTTTGCTCCTTTGCATGATCTGTGTAATTGAAAGCAAGACAAATTATTTTGTTGGGATTTGGAATTGGGCTTAGGATTTTAAAATCGTCTATTTTTTTGTTATATTCTAGTTCATCTAGTTTGTTTTTTATTTCTTCTAACCATCCATAGAAGAGAAATTCTTTGATGGATTGGGGTATTGGAACTCCTGTTTGAAATGTAATTTCATCCTTTGTTACAACTTTTCCATCTTTTACAAATCCATACGTCTCAGTATTGTTGTACTGTAATCTTACTATCTTCATTCTGTTTCACTTATTTATGGGTAAAAATTGCTTGGTTCTGAGAATCTTTTCTACAGTATCCAAATCTAACAAATTGTATTTCATCGTCTTCTTTTAATTCTAAATAATATGGCTCTGTATAAACGTCTAGACTTGATAGGCTGTCTTCGTTGAATTGTTCATCAATAAAGAGCTGTTGTGGAATGAGAATCTTTAATTGATGTGCATTTTTTTCTGCAACCCATTGCATTTTAGGAATGTCTTGCTGCATTTCATCACCGCTAAACTCTCCTTCTAGATGACCAGCATTTTTGGTAATCAAAATATTTCCTATTCCCATTAATCTTATTTTGGAACCTTGTTCAATATTTTCTACGTCTTCACCTGAGATTAAGAAATCTTCATCAAAGTCGATCTTTCTTTTGATACTGTCTTTTGATGGGTAAACTGGTAACTCTACTGCTGAAAACGGAATATTTTTGATATGGATCTTTTTTGGATGTTTTACCATAAATATTCTGGCACTCTTTGGATCGATGATTTTTCTGTTAAATGATTCCAGAGCATCAAATGGTGCTAACGTATCTGATTTAGTAAATCCTAATGATAAGACAAATTTTCTTATGGCTTCTGGCTTTATGCCTCTCCTTCGCAATCCTTCAAGTGTAGGTAATCTTGGATCATCATACCAAGAAACCTTTCCTTCTTCTATTAGTGGTCTTAGAACCCTTTTAGAAATTGGCATGCCCTTGAATTCTAGCCTCGAAAACTCGTCCATTCTGGGTTTTCTCATTTCCAAGGCGTCTAGTATTGCATAGTATAGCTCATTTCTTAGCTCATATTCTTTGGACCTGAACGCATGGGTCACTCCATCAATACTGTCTTCTACTGCTATTGCTAAATCGTAACTAGGCCATACTCTGTACTTTTCTCCATGTATGGGATGTTTTTCATCAATGATTCTAAACAATACTGGATCTCGCATTACTGTATTTTCAGATTTCATGTCGCCTCTGAATCTTACAATTGCTTCTCCAGCTTTGAATTTTTCAAACATTTTTTCCCATCTTGACTGATTCTCATCTACTTTGCCCATACTGCATTTGCATGGTTTCATTTCCCGTCTATTCTTGCTAATGTCATCACGTTTGCAAGTACACACATACGCATTGTTGGTTTTTATTAATTGGATTCCCTTTTCATACAAAAGTTCCATATCATCTGAAGTATTTTTTATAATGTCATATTTTATTCCAAGCCAATCAAGACCTACTTTAATCGCTGCATAATATTCCATTCTTTCTACTTCAGGATTTGTGTCATCCATTCTTAGGATTTTTTTACCATCATACATTTTTGCATATTCTTCATTAATTATTGCAGCCTTTGCATGTCCTATGTGGGGATAACCGTTTGGCTCTGGTGGAAATCTTGTAATTACATTACCCTGCTTTGCATCTTTAAGAGGAGGCAGGCCTTCTTTTTCTTCTTTCTTTTCTTTAGGCTTTAACAACTCTGGAAAGTCTTTCTCAATTTCTTTTTG
>JAWVZS010000134.1:0-3500 GCA_033722055.1 Nitrosopumilaceae archaeon | reverse complement strand
TGAATTTGTTTTCGTTGCTCAGACGTAGACATTCCCATTTTGTATAATTCATAGTACAGGCCATGTAACTGGTTTTTCTTCCAACACTCCACCTTGGGATGTTTTTCTGTTATGGTCTTTGAAAAGTCATCGGATACTCCAAAGTAGATCACCCTATAGTTTTGCGGTTTTTTTTGAGGATCTGGCTTTGTCATTATAGCAAAGACACCAGGCTCTGAGCTAGGTGCTGGGAAATTCAATAGCATAGGCTCCTCAAATGGCAAGTCTCCCCAACTAACTACCATGCCCAGTACTCATACACTTCATTACTAAATTTGTCCATACATTGACAGTTACTGTTTTGTGAGATCAATTCCACACTATATACCATCACTAAAACGTGCCTAGTTTATGATCGATTATACACAGGTTTTATCAGTGTAAAAAAGCTGTCAACTAAAAGTCAAATACCATCCATTGAATGGATTAAGTACAGGTTCACGGAAGCGGTTCCATGTTAAGTCCAATTGGATTTGGTATAGTGTCTTTTGCAGCGTTGCTAAGCTTTCTTGCCTACCTAAAAGACTCACTAGGCTGGTAAATTGTTTTTATTATAGAATGATACACAACTACATTATGGGACTAGTAAACACATTACGCAAGTTCTGCGTCATGAAAAGTGTCAGGGAAAAGGCAAAAGAAGAAGAATCAAAGGAAAATAATTCCTGATTTATTTTTAATTATTATGTGATTGATCCTGTTCTAGTTTTTGTTCTACTTCTTTTTTGTGTGGAGGGCAATACAGTCCTACCTCACGACATTTAGGGCATTTGAGATATTTGTAATAATCAATCACGGATGCATTTTTGATTCATACATTAAAAGGGATTCCTACTAAATAATAAGAGAAAAAGGGTTGTACGAATAATCAAAAATTCATTATTTTTGGAATCCTATTAATCATAAGAATGACTTTTCAGCAATAGTGTGAGCTCACATAACATGAAGTATTTGGTAATTTTTTTCATTATGGTTTTATCGTTTTCACTTTACCAGACAACACATTCAGAAGAATGGACAGATTACAATACCCATGATCCTGGAATATCTCAAAACAAGATTCCAGAGTGGATAAAAAACAACGCCGAGTGGTGGTCTGAAGGATTGATAAATGACAAAGACTTTCTTACCGGAATACAATATCTAATAGATAAAAAAATAATCACAGTAGATGCTAAAACACAATCAAATCAAAACGCTTTACCATTTGTTCCAAACTGGATTAAAGATACTGCCGGTTGGTGGTCAACTGGAAGAGTTTCAGATGCAGACTTTGTAAACGGATTAACATGGCTTATTGAAAATGGAGTAATTGTAGTCGAATCACATACTGCAGATGAAATTAAAGCATCGTCTATGACTAAGAATTGTTCAGGAGAGGCACGATGCTTTATTGGGACAGTGACCACAGTAATTGATGGTGACACCATAAAAGTAGATGGGAAATCAATCCGATTTGCATTAGCATCTGCCCCAGAGTTGTATGAATTCGGCGGATCAGAAGCTAAAGAATTGATTCAAAACATTTGTCCTGTTGGTTCCACTGCATTAGTTGATGAAGACGATGGACAAACTCATGGAAGCTATGGAAGAATAATCGGAGTAATTTATTGCAATATTTTAAATCTTAATGCAAAACTATTAGATGAAAAACGAGGTTATCTGGCATCTGAATTTTGTTCCTCAAGTGAGTTTGCATTTACATCATGGGCCCAAAAACACGGCTGTCTGTCTATAACAACACAAAACACCTCAGAGCCAGTACGAGAAAATGAGTGTGATATGTCGTATCCTGATGTATGTATTCCTTCACCACCACCTGACTTGGATTGTACAGATATCTCTTATCGGAATTTCAAAGTACTGTCACCAGACCCGCACAGATTTGACGGGGATAAAGACGGGATAGGCTGCGAAAGATAATCTAGCAAACTAGAATTTAGTGCGTATTAGCAGTCGTTTTTCCAATCAAAATCTTTGATTTTGTCATTTACGGGATTAAACGGGTTATAGCTTTCAGGATCTATTGCGTTTAGATGAAATAGTATTTCTTTTCTTTTTGACATAGTATGATTCGCTATTTTGTTATAATTTAATTAAAATCAAAAACAGCGGAGTGCCTCATTTATGGTTATAATATTGTAAAAAAGTTGGACGTATAGTCCAACTTGGAAAAAGCTGTAATGGCACAGCCCGCAGTTAACTCAGCAGTTAAACAAAAACATCAATAATAATTTAAAAAAATAACTAAGAAATACTCAGAATGATCTAAATACTAATTTTAAAAATTCTAGAATGGTTGGAGCTGTCACCGACAACCTGAATGGGTTTCGGTCTTAAGCTCCAATTTTGTCTGGTTTGTAAATAAGTTGATCAAAACGGCCAAGAAGAGTCCTGCTTTTATGGATTAATGACAGTGCATACGCCATCTATTAGTTTGGTTCCCTCACCACAGTAACCATAATTTGTAAGCTCTTTTTCAGGTAATCCTACTGCTTGGTATATGGATTCATACTCTGGATAATTCTCATCAAACCATTCTTTGTAATCTTGCTCGTAAGTGTATCTTACAACATAATATCTTGGATCCTTGTCTTCTTCTACGAATGGTGCAATCTCAAGTGGTTCTGGCAATCCTACTGCCTGGTATATTGAGTCATACTCTGGAAAGTTTTCATCAAACCATTCCTTGTACTTTGGTTCGTTGAGGTATCTGTCAACATAGTATTGTGGATCTTGTGTAGGATCTACAAATGATGCTATTTCAACTGAGGTTTCTAGACCTACTGCTTGGTATATGGATTCATACTCTGGATAATTCTCATCAAACCATTCCTTGTACTTTGGCTCGTTGAGGTATCTATCAACATAGTATTGTGGGGATTTAGTTTCTTCTACAAATGGGGCAGGAATAGGCAAAGACTCAGGCGGCTCATCTATTGGCTCTGGCTCTTGCGATGTATCCTTTACAGTAATGGCAACAGATACTGTATCTATCATAGAGCCCTGCATACCTACAACATCAAAAACATAGGTTCGGCCACCCTGAGAATCTGTAGGAGTCCAGGTAAACTTGCCTGAATTAGAATTAATCTGAGATCCAGAAGGTGCATTACTGCTAAGACTGTACACCACATTACTAAAGGAGCTATCATCGGGTTTTGCAGTAAATGTAATTGTGTTTTTCTCATCTACTGAAAGACTGCCAATTGTAGCTAGTTGAAGTGTTTTAGTTAGTGGTGATGCTTTGACTTCGCTTGATGCATCACTTGTTCCAAGTTCATTTATTGCATAAACTCTGTATGTGTATTGTGAATCAACTGAGAGATTCTTGTGTTGATAACTTCTCAAAGTAGTTTCAGTGTCAGACTCTAACACAGTAAAAGAGCCCGAGTCTTTTTTCACTTCAATTTTGTATCCTGTAACTGCAGCTTGGTTTGATGGCAATCCCCATGAAAGAT
>JAWVZS010000133.1:0-3501 GCA_033722055.1 Nitrosopumilaceae archaeon | reverse complement strand
TTTTATGCCTGATTTTAGTGCCTTTTTGGAATCTTTAACATGAATTCTTCCCTGTAATTTAGAAAAGCTTGTAACACTTTTATCAAAAGCAACTATTTCTCCATCTAGAATCATACTTTGTTTTTGCTTCAGTAATAATTTTTCAATTTCTGGATAAGTACTAGTAATCAATTGTTTATTTCTAGAATATAGCTTTACTCTTTTGTTTTTTTTAATTGCGAGAACACGCTCACCATCTAATTTCCTTTCATAAAGCCAGTTTTTATCAGAAAAATAGTCTTTTGTTAGGGTTGCAAGCATAGGGCTAATCCAATTTGGTTGTTTAGTTACTTTGATTTTATTTGCATTTAACATATTTTTGAGAATAGTATTTGTCAATATCTTAAACTTGACATAAATGATTTAAATGGATTATCGAAATATGAGATTTCAAATACTAGTTTATTTAGAAATGCACTGTTTATTATATAGAAATGACATAATTTTTTTAATTGTCACAGGAAACAGGATTTAAGAAAGTTTCAGTTCTTGTAGTATTTGGATTATTTTCACTTGTATTTGTGGGAATAGTTTTTGCAGTTACTTCTGAGATTAGTGTTAATGCAACAAATCAAGATTCTGTTTCATACATTGGTTGGCTTACAATAGCATATGTTGCAGGACTATCAATGATTGTATTGCCGTGTACATTACCACTAGTATTCATCATAGTTCCTATCACAATGAGCCATAGCAAACGAAAAGGGTTGTTAATGGCCATTTTGTTTGGAGCAGGTCTTGTAACAACAATTACTGCATACGGGGCAGGCGTAGCTGAATTTGGGAAAATAGCTTCACTTGATCAAATATCATTTGTGATGTTTTTCATAGCAGGTGTTGCAGCATTTGTTTTTGGTTTATCTCAGCTTAAATTACTAAATCTAAAAATGCCTTCCTATTCAGGAACTCCGAAAATAATTCAAAACCGAGGAGACTACACAAAGTCATTTTTCATGGGATTACTACTTGGGAATGCAGGAGTAGGTTGTCCAAACCCACTATTTTACTGGTTATTGATCCACATTGCAGGAACTGGAAGCCTAGAGATAGGAACATCACTAGGATTGGTCCATGGAGTAGGTCGTGCCATTCCAGTAATTTTGATGGCAGTTTTGGCAATATTAGGTGTAAATGCTACAAAATCGCTTACTGGAAAAAGAGAGACCATTGAAAAATTAACTGGATGGATGCTTGTAGTTATTGGTGCATTTCTGATCATACAGGGAATTCCAGGAGGACATGAATGGTATGAAGAAACTTTTGTTCACTTGACATGGAATAATTTAGTATCCATGACACCAATTCCAGCTGAATTTCATATGAATCCACACGGACATGACGAATATCCATTTGAGATAACACGATTACAAGCAGGCATCATATTTGGCGTATTAATAATTGGCCCAATTATTTGGCATATAATTAAAAAAAAGTCCAATAAAGAGATTTTAAATTAAAGAAAAATCTCTAAAAAATATGAAAGATCCTGTTTGTGGAATGGAAGTAAATGAAAAAAATGACTCTATGGAACATGATGGTAAAAAATACTTTTTTTGTTGTGCTACATGTAGATGGGCTTTTGAACAAAATCCAGATCAGTATATCGAGTCCTAAATTAAGTTAAAATCATTAATGAATAAAACATTAGGGGGATAGATTCTGAAAAAAGAAATAGTAGAATTAAATGAAAAACAAAGCAGTATTCTATTTGATTTTATAGAATTAAATGAAAACGACATATTTTATGACTTGGGTTCAGGCACTGGGAAAGTAGTAATTAATGCATATAAAAAAAGAAACGTACACAAATCCATAGGAATAGAAAAAGAAGACAAATTTTACAGACTAGCAAAAAACAAAGCACGAGCCGAGCTTCCTGAAGCCATCATTGGAGAAACTGTAGATTTTTTCTATGGAGACTATGCCGCAAAAACTAAAGATGGATATATTTTTGATGTATCAAATGCCACAGTCATTTACAATAGTTTAGCACCTAGCGGAAAATCATCATTTTATGATGTGCAGTTTAAAGAAAAATCAGGCGTGAAAATCATAAAAAAAGACCTTCCCCTTGTAGGTTACAAACCAATATCAGTATCAAGAGAAGATCCGAACTCATTATTTTTTCAGATGCTAACTCCCTTGAAACAATACAGAAGTCATAGTAAAAAAGAATGGGCATCATACGTGATGGGAAGAGATGCAGAAATCAAAGACGTATTCAAATACTATAATCAATTATGGGAAAGAAATAACAATAAAAAAATTCCAGATAGTATAAAACTACAATTAGAAAATTTAGTTAAAGAATTCTTGCCAGAAAAATAAATTATAGAATATATCTGATAAATATTAAATGACGTAATGCATTCAATAATTATTTGTGAAGACACCTACCAACACTGAAACAAAAGAGAAATGGGGTTCTGAGTTTGGTTTTATCGTATCATCAATAGGTGCAGCTGTCGGATTAGGAAATCTTTGGCGTTTTACTTATAAAGCAAGTGAAAATGACGGAGGAACATTTCTTATTCCATATTTGATAATTCTTGGAACATTTGGAATGTCAATGCTCTTAATAGAATTTGCAGTTGGTAGACAATTTCATGCTGGCGTGATTTCCAGTCTTTCTGCAATTAAGAAAAAATTTTGGATTATAGGCTTGTTAATTGTAGTAAATACATCACTTATTTTGAGTTATTATTTGGTAATAGTTGGTTGGGTAATTTCCTATCTTGCAATGTATGCAATAGGAGTTAAATTATCATTTCAAGAGTTTTCGTCTACACCATATCCAATAATTGCATTTACAGCTATTGTTGGAATAAATTTTCTTATTTTACGAGCAGGTGTGAAAAATGGAATTGAGAAAGTAAACAAAATAGCAGTGCTTTTGTTAATTGGAATAATTGTGCCAATGTCTGTTTGGGCAGTAACTTTACCTGAAGCTGAAAAAGGTCTAGAATTTTTCCTAGTACCAGATATTTCTGGACTTGGAAAACCATCTATCTGGACTAGTGCATTAGGCCAAGTATTTTTTTCAGTAGCTGGTGCCCAGGGAATCTTGGTAGCATATGGAAGTTATTTACGTGGTCGTTCATCAATTATGAGAAATTCAGTAATTATAGTCTCAGGGAATGCATTATTTTCGTTTGTTGCAGGAATTTTCTTGTTTTCCACTGTTTTTGCCTTTGGTATGAGCCATGATGGGGGAGTAGCCATACTATTTGAGGTATTGCCAGAAACTTTTGAAAAATTGCCAGCAAGTCAATTTGTGGGTTTGGTGTTTTTCTTCTTACTAGCAATAGCAGGGATAACTTCGTCTATAGCAATGTTTCAGGTTCCAATTTCAGCTCTGGAAGAATCAAGTAAAAAAATTACCAAAAACAAAGCGGTCATCATAGTAATGATTGGAATTTTCAGTGTAGGTATATTGTCTGCTCTAAGCTATAGTAGTTTAGA
>JAWVZS010000132.1:0-3558 GCA_033722055.1 Nitrosopumilaceae archaeon | reverse complement strand
TTGAATTGCAATGTTCCAGATTTGATATCCTTTTATAGAAAAAATTATTTTTATCCTGATTTGCCCAAAAACTTTCAGATCACTCAATTAGATTTGTATGGAAATACAAGCATTGGTAGTGATGGTTCTATTTTGGTGGGAGATAAAGAGATTCGAATCAAACGTATCCAAATAGAAGAGGACCCTGGTAGGTTAATTTATGAAGGTAGTTCAGAAAAAACTCAAATTACTTTGGTTGATTATAATCGAGCAGGAACCCCTCTAGTTGAAATTGTAACAGAACCTGACTTTGAAAGTCCAAAACAAGTACGACAGTTTCTAAATATTTTATCAGATTTATTAGAAAATCTAGATGTATCTGATCCTGGTCTAGAAGGAGCTATGCGTGCTGATGGAAATGTATCTATTGAAAAAGGTAACAAAGTAGAAATTAAAAATATAAACTCATTTCACGATTTAGAAAAAGCACTTCATTTCGAAATCACAAGACAAGAAAGTTTAGTTTCACGTGAAATTCCAATTATTCAAGAAACTAGACATTGGGATGATAAACGGAAGATTACAGTTTCGGCTCGTTCAAAAGAAGAAGCAATGGATTATCGATATTTCCACGAAGGGGATATACCTTGGGTGAAAATAGATGATGACATTATTAAGAAATTGAAAACAAATATGCCAGAAAGTATTAGTGCTAAAAAAGAACGATATATTTCAAAATTTGATATTGCACCCCAAGTAGCTGAAGTACTCTCTTCTGACAAATTCTATTCAGACTTGTTTGAAAAATCCTATACTGAAGACACTGCAAAAGATATTGCAAATTTAATTACCACTGATTTAATGGGCTTGGTAGATACCAAAGAAAAGCGAGAACAGTCAAAGCTTAAACCTGTGCAACTTAAAGAACTCATTGATTCAATAAAATCCAATAAAATTAATCGGGCTTCAGCTAAAATTGCACTTCAAGAACTAGTCTCTACTGGAAAAAATCTCTCAGAAATAATATCTGAAAAAAACTTGGGTAATGTATCTGATGAATCAGAATTACAAAACATAATAGAACAAGTTATGAATGAAGAAAAACAAGCTGTAGAACAAGCAAAAACCAATCCTCAAACAATCAATTATCTTGTAGGAAAAGTAATGCAAAAAACCAAAGGAAAGGCAGATCCAAAAATTACTCTAGAATTGTTTCAAAAGAAAATTAATGATTAAATTAACTTCCTCAGAAAAAATAGTTCTAAAAAGACTTGCAAATTTTGATTCTATTTCTTCAAATTATAAAATCGATGTAAAAACATTAGATCCTAAATTAATTGAAATATTAAGGCAGTATTATAGGGAAAATACTCAAAATTTATCTAAAAATGTCACAAGGCAATTAAACAGTATTGGTATTGATGAGGAACAAGGCAAATTTATGCTTGCAACTGCACGAAGATTAGGAATTGAAATATTTTGATACTAATAATATCTATTTACCAATAATTAATAGAAAAAACATTGAAAGAGTTTGCATTTATCCCAACAAAAAATCAGGAAAATGACTCTAATATTGCTAGATTGATTAAAAAATTAAAACTTTCAAGCATTCATGAATTATCAGAAAAATCACAGAATAACCTAGAATGGTTTTGGGAATGTGTTAGTAATGATATTGGAATTGTTTGGGATAAAAAATATCAACAAATACTAGATACATCAAATGGACTACCTTGGTCAAAGTGGTTTGTTGGAGGGCAAACCAACATTTACAAATCATCTGTAGAAAAATTTGCTAAATCAAACCCTGACAAAATTGCATATTATTTTGAATCAGAAGATGCAACTATGTCCAAAATAACTTATTCAGAATTAGATCAACAAGTAAGTAAAATTGCCAACGGACTCAAGAAATTAGGCGTAAAGAAAGGGGATGTGGTGGCAATATATCTACCAATGATAAAAGAGGCTATTTTGACTATTTTGGCCTCTGCAAAAATAGGCGCAGTTCAAACTGTAATTTTTTCTGGATATAGTTCCGATTCATTACATGTTAGATTGCAAGACTGTAATGCAAAAATATTGATAGTTAGTGATGGTTTTTACAGAAAAGGTAAACCCATATCACAAAAATCTACGATTGAGTCTGCTATACAAAACACTTCAATTCAGAAAGTACTAGTTGTCCCTTACAAACATGTGGATAATTATGTAGAATCTGAAAAAATTATTTTTTATGATAGTCTAGTGAGTAATTTGTCTACTATATGTCCCACTGAAAAAACAAATTCAGAGGATCCTCTTTTTATTTTGTACACTTCGGGCACTACAGGAAAACCAAAAGGAGTAATTCATGTTCATGGTGGTTTTTCAGTATTTGCAGGCCATCAAGCAGCCTATCTTATTGATACTACAATACAAGATATTTTGTTATGGCCTGCAGATATTGGTTGGATTACTGGATTAGTTTGGAATGTTTATGGTATGCTGTTAATTGGTGCAACTGCAGTAATTTATGACGGTGCATTAGATTATCCTAATTATGCCAGAGTATGGGAGATGGTGGATAAGTATAATGCTACAATTTTTGGTATTTCGCCAACAGCTGTACGAATGTATAAAAAAAATAGTGTTGAACCATTAAAAAATCATAACCTGAATAGAATCAAAAACATTGCAACCACTGGAGAACCTTTAGATGAAGATTCATGGTGGTGGCTCTTTGAAAAAATTGGTTCTAAAAAAATTCCTATAATGAATTTATCCGGAGGAACAGAAATTGGAGGTGCAATGCTTTCTGTTTTTCCAGGAATAAAACTAAAGCCCAGTACAGTTGGAATCCCTGTCCCTGGAATGCATTTGGATGTTTTTGATGAAAATGGGAAATCTGTTACAAATACCAAAGGATATCTCGTCATAAAAGCTCCTTGGCCAGGAATGACTATCGGTTTATTGAATGCAAACCAAAGATATCTTGAAACTTATTGGTCTAGATTTGATAATGCATGGTTTCATGGAGATTATGTATTGAAAGATTCTGATGGATTGTGGTACATGCACGGTAGAGTTGATGATGTAATTAATGTCTCAGGACATCGTATGAGTACTGCAGAAATAGAACAAACAGTAATTTCTCATAACAAAATAGCAGATGCTGCGTCCATTTCCATTCCAGATAGCATTACAGGTGAGGCAATTGTGTTATTCATTGTTCCTGAGAGTAAAACTGAACATTTAGAAGCAGATATTTCAGATTATATTGCCAGCAAGATAGGAAAGTTAGCCAAACCAAAATTTATTTTTCAGATTAGTGAACTTCCTAAAACTAGAACTGGAAAAATTATGAGACGGTTACTAAAATCCAAACTCTTAGGACATGACTTGGGGGATCTATCTTCTTTGGAAAACCCTCATGTTTTAGATGAAGTCAAAAGACTATAGTTCTTTAACATACTTTTTATCTCAGTATGATTTAATCTTGTTAAATTCAAGCAGGTAAAGATATGAAGTTTGTAATTGATCAACAAGTTGAGGATATAGAACTACCTGAAAATTTAAAATTAAATACATTTTTAC
>JAWVZS010000131.1:0-3560 GCA_033722055.1 Nitrosopumilaceae archaeon | reverse complement strand
CATAGTTTAGAAAAAACTACATAGTAAAAAATAAGAAAAAAGAACCAAAGATTATCCTCTATATCTGAATAAATCAGACCAAGTGGATCTTTCTTTACTAGTTCTATCTATAGTGGATTCATTATCTGCTTTTTCAGCTGAAGGAAATACAGTGCTGTGGAACGGACAATCTAATGACACTCCACTGCAAGTAAATTCAAAATTATCAGCATATACGAATTTTGTTTTCCCCATGAAAGTTTCTTCCCCATCATGTAAAGTCGAAACGTAATAGTTGCTTATAACACAGTCAGTGTATTTGAAGGAACGAAAAACAGTTTCACCTTGATACATTTCAATAGTTACTTTGAAATCTTTTGCAGGATCCATTGCTGTTTGATATCCTCGATGTTGTACATCAGCTGCATGATAAAGCCACATATTCTCCATTCCAGGAGCACCTGCAGTTGTAAAGATAGCCTTTTCATACTTTACTTTGTCTAGATCTTTGTAACCACTGACTTGATTGAATATTTTAAACGAGTTATTCTCAAATGTAACATTACTCATGTCAAATATTGCACGTATGTGGATGTCACCAACACTATCACTTTCAGGTATAGATTCTGCATATGCATCAAAACCATTAGTACTCAACAATACAATGGCAGAAGCAATAGTCATCATAAAGATAGTTCTTCTACAAGTTATCATTAACTAGTAATAAGAAATTTAGAACATAAACAGTAAGAATGCATTGCAAGACAGATCAATAGAATAGTTTTAGATAGAATTTTAGCTTAATTTTTTATTAAATTCTCTCAAGAATTTTTTTATCTTTGGTTTTGGAATTACAGCGCCACATGCCTTATCATGACCACCTCCAGAACCGCCAAGCTCAGTAGCCAAGTTATTTACAATTCTACCAAGATGAACTTTACAATCTTTAGAGCCACGTATTGATACTGCGTAGATTCCATGATCTACTCGTTCCTTGTAAGCTATACCAACATCTTTACCTGACAATCCCAAAACAAAATTGACAGCTCCACTTGCACCAGAGTCTAAAATTTCCATATGACCAAAATTCTTCATAGTTTTAAGACCTTTTTTGACTTTGGATATAACATCAGCTAATTTTGCTACCTGAATCTGAGCAAATTCATACGTGTTTGGAATTTCATGTGGATATTTAGAATCAGCAAGTTCCTCTACCAAATACAAAAGATAATCAGGATCTTTTTGATGTCCAACAATATTGTATGTTAGAACAGTTGCACTAATCAGGGCAAACTGTCTATCATAAATTTGTAAAAGTTTGGATGCGATAGGTCTGTTTTCCATATAATCCGTAATGGCAGCACATGCAGCAATGAAAGATGCATGATCATTTAATTTTCTTTTAAACTTATCATAAACTAACACTGCAGTGCATTCATTAACATCATGAATCATTTTTACTTTAATTTTTTCTAGTTTTTTGATAATTTTTGAATCCAAATCATGGTGATCAATGTAATTTATTGCAACGCGTCTTTTTCTTAAATTGGTTAAAATTTCAATGAATTCATCTTGGTTTTGTTTGCTTAATCCTAAATCACAGATAAACAAGGTCTTTAATTTTTCATCAGACGAGATTTGACGTAAAGCATCCATTTGTCCAGGGTAATCAACTAATACAGAATCCCCACCAAAAGCTTGACGTATTAATGCAGCTGAGCTAATTCCATCACAATCTTCTTTATGAGATAGACAGACTATTTTGGTTTTTTTTACAGTTTTTTTCTTTGTTTTGGTCTTTTTTGATTTTGTTTTTGTGACCATATGGTCCAATCAGCTTTAAACCCTCATTTAAACCAAGAAAATTTATTTTGTATATTTTCTAGATTCTTGTTCTAAAATTGACTGAATCAGATTTTCAGAATTAACATAAACATCATAAAATGACACGCCATCTAATTGTGTGCGAATGTCAGCATCTTGTATTTTTTTTAGCTCTTCAGCAGATGCATTCATAATAATGTCATCAATTTTTTGAAGAGTTCGTCTTTCCTTTGGGCTCATAGTTTATGATAAGGAATTATGATTTATGACAAAGATTTGACAGATTAGACAAAGTGCTAAATTTCTATAAAGAGTATCGAGAAGATAAAATAGAAGGATTTTCGTAGGCATGTTGTGGAGACAAAAAATATTGGATTACGTGGAATCGAAGTTGCCGATACAAAAATTTCACATATAGATGGCATTCATGGAAAATTAATTTACAGAGGCTATGATATTTTAGATTTAACAAAAAATTCTACCTTTGAAGAAACTGCCTTTTTGTTATTACATGATGACTTGCCTACAAAGGATGAGTTAGATGACTTTAAAGGAAAATTAGAAGACGCCAGATGGATTCCAAAACAAATGCAAAAAAACATGGGAAATTGGAGAAAAGATGCAGATCCTATGGATATGCTTCAAGCATTTGTGGCAGCATTAGCAGGTTATTATGACGAGGAATTTCAAAACAAAGAGGCAAGTTATGACAGAGCAATCAATCTTATTGCCAAAGTTCCAACAATTATTGCAAGCTGGCAGAGAATCAGAAATGGTCTTGATTTGGTAGATCCAGACATGAATCTGAGTCATGCAGGGAATTTTTTGTACATGATGCTTGGTTCAAAACCAGACTATGAGGTAGAAAAGATATTTGATATTTGTCTTATTTTACATGCGGATCATACATTTAATGCATCAACATTTACTGCAAGACAAGTAGCATCAACTAGAGCTCATATGTACTCTGCGGCAAGTGCTGCAATAGGTGCACTTAGTGGAGAACTGCATGGAGGAGCAAATGTAGAAGTTATGAAAATGCTACTAGAAATTGAGACTATAGACAATGTAGAGCCATGGATAAAAAAAGAAATGGATAAAGGACAAAGAATAATGGGAATGGGTCATGCAGTTTATCGAACATATGACCCAAGAGCCCAAGTGCTAAAAGAATTATCGAGAAAACTAGCTGAAAAAACAAAACAACCATGGTTTGACATGACAGAAAAAGTTGAAAACACAACAATAAAAGAAATGAAACGAAGAAAAGGAATAGACATCTACCCTAATGTTGATTTGTATAGTGCATCTATTTACTACATGTTAGGAATTCCAACAGACTTGAATACTCCAATTTTTGCAATGTCAAGGTCTGCAGGATGGGCAGCTCACATTATTGAAGAGAAATTTGCCGAAGCAGCCCCAAAACCAGCATTGTATAGACCAAAGGCATCTTATGTTGGAAAATATTGCGGTCCGCAAGGTTGTGAATACAAACCATTAGACTTGAGAAAATAGTTAATTTCGTGAGCTCAGCCATTCTTTGGCTTTAGAATTGACATCGTGTTTGTATAATACTTCAAAAACCATGTCATAAAATGAAATTCCTTTCTTTTGTGCTTGATCATCTAGCCACTTTATACCATCTGCAAGTTCAGGATCATATTCTGAGAACTCGACTAATTCGTCAACCATCTTAGAAAAGAAGGCGTGAGATTCAAGCATAAGTACCTCTTTCGATCTTTGATCATAAGCGT
>JAWVZS010000130.1:0-3586 GCA_033722055.1 Nitrosopumilaceae archaeon | reverse complement strand
TCTCCTCTGAGATTCATGGATTGTTTCCTCAAGAGATTGAAAGCACTACTTCGTCAATTAAGAGTGATGTTCTTGGATTTGGTTCTAAAACAGCTGATTCTATAGAAAAACAACTAGATCAGTCATCAAATATTATTGAAGAACAAATAGACTCTCCTATCAAGCTTATAGAAGAATCCAAAACTTCTTTATCAGAAAAAATCTCAAACATTAAACCTTAGAATTTCTAGATAAAAATGATAATAATTTTGGTAATGCCTCAGAGCTCTTTTCTCTAATTGACAGGTTTACTTCAGATGATAGTAATGTACTGTCTGGATTTATTTCTATTAACGTAGCTTCGTTTTGACCAGCAAAAACTGGAAGCGTATTAGCAGGAGATACTGACAATGAAGTTCCTACAATTACCATCAAATCACAAGAACCAGATAAAATCATGGCATCTTGCCACGTTTTTTGTGGCAATTGTTCTCCAAACCAAACAACATCTGGTCGTAACATACTGCCACATTGACATTTAGGAGGAAAATTATCATACTCAGTAAAAACCTCCTCATTGTAATTGCAAACTGTACATTTTATCCTGACTATGCTTCCATGTAATTCATAAACATTTGAACTACCTGCTCTTTGATGTAACCCATCAATGTTTTGTGTTAATACTGATACATCAGCAAATTTCTCCATTTCTGCTATGGCTTTATGTGCCAAGTTAGGTTGAGCAGCAAAAATGTTTTTTCTTCTGTCTGCATACCACTCCCAAACAAGTTTTGGATTTTCATAAAAAGCCTCAATCGTAGCCAATTTCATGGGATCATAGTTCTTCCATAATCCTTCTTTTCCTCTATATGTTGGAATTCCACTATCTAGTGATATTCCTGCCCCTGTCACAAAGACAATTCTGTCAGCTTTTAAAATTTCATCTTTAATTGATTCGAACATTATCTGATTTCTATTTCTAATAGATCTTTAGCAGCTATTACTGAATCATGAACCTGTCTTGCTTCTTCTAATGATTTTGTTTCATCTTTATATCGTGCTGAAAAATGAGTGAGAATTAGATTTTTTACATTTGCTTTTTTTGCTAAGGTAGCTGCCTGATAAGCTGTAGAATGAAATGTTTCTACTGCTTTCTCTTTTACTTCTTCAAGAAACGTTGAATCAAAAACCAAATAATCGCAATCCTTGAAAAATTCTTCTAGTTCTTTTGTAGGAATCGTATCTCCTGAAATTCCAATTTTTTTACCACGTCGTTTTGCACCTAGAACCTGTTCTGGTTTTATTATTCTTCCATCTAACTGAATATTTTTACCATTTTGTAGATCATTCCAAAGTTTTCCTTCTGGAATATTCAATTTTTTAGCTGAATCAGGATGAAATTTCCCGGGCTTGTCTTTTTCTTGAAACATATATGAAAATGCCGAAACTGAATGATTTGCTTTACATGAATAAATTACATATTTTTCTGATTCGAAAATTTTCCCCTGATTAATTACAGTAATTAATACTGGAAATGTTAATCCAAAGTTTAAAATTTTTATATTTGCAGAAATAAATTCATCAATTCCTGTAGGACCATAAATCTCAATTGGTTCGGTTCTATTCTTCATTGCCATTGTTTGTAATAGACCCAAAATTCCTAAAACATGGTCTCCATGCATATGAGTTACAAAAATCTTCATTTTCTTATTCCAACCTAAACCAGATTTCATAAAGGCAATTTGTGAAGCTTCCCCTGCATCAAACATCAAAACTTCACCTTCTCTTACCAGACAAATACATGATAACCCTCTATTTTCAGTTGGCATTGCACCTGATGTTCCTAGAAACACTAACCTCATTTCACCAACATCACTCTTGTCAAGCTTTTATGCCTATAGATTTCATATTTTTTTGTTGGATTGAACTTTAATTTTGATTCCAGATCTTTTTTACACATTACTGCAATTTTCTTTTTTTTAGGTAAGATGGATATGAAATCTTGTAAGATTTTTTCTGGTTTATTTGATGACTTTGATGCTCTCCCATAAGGAAGATCAGTTACAATACCATCTATTTTTTCAAGATTTTTTAAATGACTAAAATCAGTATTGTATATTTTAGAATTAAACCCATTTTGTTTAACATTAATTTGAGATTTTTTGTACATTTTAGTATCAAAATCAATTCCAACTGCATGAATTCCCATTGATTCTGCTTCAATTAATGTAGTTCCAGTTCCACAAAAAGGATCACAAACTGTTTCTCCTTCTCTCAGTCCTGCAAGATTTATCATAGCTCTTGTTAATTTCCAATCAAGTTCATGAGGATGACTCTCTTCTTTTTTTGGTCTGTTACTAACAGAAAAATTTTTGGTAAAACCAAAAAAGCTTTCTTTATCAGATAGAATCAAAAATATAGTAATATCTGGATTTTCCATAGATATTTCAGCATGAGAAAATTTCGAGATCATATTTCCCATCGATTTTTCTAATTCGTAAGGATCAAATCTGTTTTTAGTAATATTGATTACTTTACACGAAAATGTTTTTGCATTTTTTAATATATCAAAATTTTCCTCATCTAGAAATAATCCTGACATTTTACGAAGAATTTGACCTGCTTCTTTTACAAATGTAGCACGGTTTATGATCTGTTTCCAACTTGCAGTGGATTGTATTATTAACAAATTTTCAATTAACTTATGCTTTGTGAATCTATCGTAGATCTTTGCAATTGATATTACTTCATCAGCTGCTAATTCTAAATTTTGTTTTGATAAAATAAAAAAACTCTCTGGCATCAGACTATGGCCTTTGCAATGGTATCTGATACATCTACGATTGCAGTTTTTCCAGGTATTGTATTTGTACTTACTATTTTTGTAACTCCTGCTTTTCTAATCTTTTTTTCTGCATCGTTCATTAATAGTGCATGTGTACACGCAACGTAAACTCGCTTACACTTTTGTTTTTTCAAAAATTGGGTAGCTTTGATTATGCTTCCACCAGTGCTTATCATATCATCTACCAAAATTAGATCTCTGCCTTTTACTTCATGAATCGCTTCATTCTGTATTGTTACTTTTCCAGTTTTCCTATCTCTTTTTTTTGATAGAGCAATATAATCTACGTTTAATTTTTTTGCAAACTCCTCTGCCCTATGCTTACCTCCTTGATCTGGTGACACTACGAGTGGATCTTTTAATTTAATTGCAGAAAAATGTCTTACCAAATTAGATATTGCTGAAACATTTTTTGTTTTAATTTTAAAATGAGCGAGAGCTATTTTACTATGAATATCTACAACAATTAATTTTCTAACACCTGCACCTTTGAATAATTTTGCAATTGATTTCATAGTAACGATTTCTCCAGAAAGGAATTCTCTGTCTTGCCTAGCATATCCCATATATGGAATTATAGCTGTTATGTCAGAGCTATGTTCTCTTGCTTTTGTTATAAGTGATAATGCTTGAATTAAATTGGTATCAACAGGTGGATATGTTGCCTGAACAACAATACAGTGCTTTGTAGGTTTTTCAGATAATGTAAGTTTACTTTCACCATCGGGAAAAATCCGAACATCTGTTTTTATCAATTTGGCT
>JAWVZS010000129.1:0-3623 GCA_033722055.1 Nitrosopumilaceae archaeon | reverse complement strand
CCTCAAAGACCTAGAGATAAAGCTAATATCTTTGAATTTATGGGTAGTAGTAGTTCAAGCGAACGTCCTACACAGCATATTGCTAAAAAAGTAGCTCAAGATATTCATCAAACAGCAAAGAAAGGCGGTAAAATAATACTTGTAGGTGGCCCTGCAATAGTACATACTGGTGCTGCATCTTCTATTGCAGAGCTTGTAAGACGTGGATATATCCATGGCATATTGGCAGGTAATGCGTTAGCAGTGCATGATATTGAAAATGCCACGTTGGGAACATCATTGGGCATGTATGTTCATGATGCCACATTAGCAAAAAGAGGACATAGAAATCACATGGATACTGTTAACGCCGTGTTTAAAGCTGGCTCGATAGAAAAAATGGTAAAAAAAGGAACTTTAACAAAAGGAATTTTTTATGAATGTATAAAAAATAAAGTACCATTTGTTCTTGCAGGATCAATTCGAGATGATGGTCCTCTTCCAGATGTGATTACCGACGTAGTCGAAGCTCAACGAGAATACAAAAAAATCCTCAAAGGGGCAGATATGGTCATTATGGTTTCTACAATGCTACATTCCATCGCTACTGGAAACATGATTCCAGCAAACATCAAAGTAATTGTAGTTGATATTAATCAGCCAACTGTAACCAAATTGATGGATAGGGGGACTTGGCAAGCATTAGGTATTGTTTCTGATGTCGGAGCGTTTTGGCCTCTAGTAGCTCAAGAAATTAAAAAAATGAAATAATCAAACAAAGGACACACGTGGGTGGATTACTTGATATCCATTTTCTGTAAATCTAATTGGATATGCCTGTTCGCTGTGTTTTATTCCCCTCATCTTTAAAACTTGAATAGTTCTTTCCATTGAGTTAATTTTTTGATCATAATTTAGTAAAATTATGCCAGAAGCTGCGTACCATTCAGGCGGAGTTCTGTTTTCCAAATTTTCTGATATAAGAATTGAAGTACAGTTTTGTTCTTCAAGATTTTGTATTAAATGTTGGATTCCTTGTCTAATTTCAAACTGATTTGCATATTGCATCGTAAAACTTGATAATGAATCAATTGCTAGTCTTTTAGCATTAATTTTTTTAATTCCATGCATGATCATTTGATTCAAATATGTAAATTGTAAAGTTGGTGTTGCAAAACCGCCTTCTTCATCAAATGATTCAGATAATTTGAATGGTCTTGCATCAATCAGAAGCATTTTATCTTCTTTGATTAGTTTTTCAATATTCCATCCATATTCTTTAAAGTCATTAATTAATTCGTATGGACTTTGAACCATTGTAACATAAATTCCAGGTTCTTCAAAATCCATTGCGCCATTATATACAAACTGCATTCCAAACGTTGTCTTTCCACTACCTGGTGAGCCAGAAATCACAATACTTTTTCCTTCTCGTAATCCTCCTGATATCAACATGTCAAAGCCAGGTATACCGGTTCGTACTTTGGAATTTTTCACGAAATCAATAAAGAAAAATTCTATATAAACAGGCGTAAGGAAATTCTAAAACATACAAAAAATTTAGGTTATACAGGTATGGGTTTAGATTTTGACCAAAGATTATTGAATAATAATTCTTTGGAATATATCATCGATGGTGAGTTTGTCCACATTGCAGCCATTTCTTCTTTTCCTGCATCTGAATTTTTAGTATAAAATAATACTTCATCATCATCTTTTACAATGAAACATAGATTATTATCGATGGTTGTTGGCATTCGTTTCACATTTGTTCTATCTACATCATCAAAAACATATAACGTTCTATCTGATGATAATGTTAAAATTTTAAGTTTAACAGGGGATTTATCAAGTGGTTCTAAAAAGTTTGCATGATAAAATTTTAAAAAGTCTTTTTCGTTTCCAAGTATAAGAAATTGTTTTTTTGTGTTAATGATCATGTCATTAATTTTTCCATGAATTTGATTTTCTCCTTGTAACATTTGGAATTTATCTTCTTTTATATCAGAACTTTCGTTATGATAGTTTGGTATAGATTCCCAAATTTTTGATAATTCGTTTTCTTGTTTTTCTAATTTTTTTATCCTCTCTTTTTCAGTGTTTAGCATTGACATTATTGCTTTTTTTAGTGGTAATGCTGTAAATTTAATTGGGTGTTGAAATGTTGCAGATACAATACCTTTATTCTGAAGCGTAGTAAGTAGGTGATAAGTTTCTGTTCGAGGTAGTTTTAATGCACGACATACTTCTGGTGCAGTTTTAGAACCATATTTTCCCAAAAATATGTAAACTTTGCATTGATTTGATGTTAAACCAAATTTGGATAATTCTGCCTGTAATTTATCCACTGAATTTTTGAATTCATATGAACTAGAATCTGGATCCAGGTCAAATAGTGATACTTGATGTGTACTCATTCTGTTTTCCTCCGATTAGTCTCACACAATAGGGTAGAACTTATGTGGTTCATGTCAAAAAGCTTTGATTTTTCTGATCGCAAAAGTGATCGATTTTGTTCTGCTAGTCTAATTTTTATGCCTAATTTAGAACAGATAGGTTGTATTCTTACATTGGCATTTTGATCCAAATTTTGGATATTTGACATACATTTAAGATTCATGCCTCACACCTCACTGTAATTACTGATTTATACGAAAATTTTTCTTTTTTTGTAGTATTTACAAAAGTAATATCATAAGTCCCATCTTCTTTTGATAGGCTTAAACATCCAAGTTCCTTTTTAATTCCTGTTGCTAGGAGTTTTTCAATTGTTGATTTTGTACCTTGTAGTTTCTGTGCTTTATTTTTTAATCGTTCAAGAAATTTAAAATAAAGTTCTAGTTCTCCTTTTGCTCCTATACCATTAAACAATTTAATTTCTTCATATTCAATCCAATCTTCACTCTTGTTTTTACTTGATTTTTTAGATTTTTTTGGCTTAGATTTGGATTTAGATTTTGGATCAGACTGGTTACTTGATTCTAATTTTTCTTTTAATTCTGAAAAATCTTCATTTTTGTCTTTTTCTTCCTGTCTTATTTTTTCACCTATCAGTTTAGAATAACTTTCAATCTGTTGATTAGTTTCTTTTAATTCGGCATCTATGGTATTTTGAAATTCCATAATAGTTCTAAAATTATAAATTTGATCTGAAGTCATGTTATAACCCTCCTGATTTTTCAACAGGCTTTGTTTCTTCAGAAATGTCTGTATTGATATTATTAATTTTAGCAAATTTTTCTGATACTGCTCTCATAAATGTAATGTTTTTATTTTGTATTTCTTTTTCTTTCTTTGTTAATTCAATTATTGGGTTAACAGCATATTTTAAAACCTGAGTAATTTGTTCAATAGATAATTGATCAAATCTTTTTTGTTCTTCTTTTCCATTAGGATGTATGATTATAATATCTAGTGACGGAGTAAGAGTAACCTTAGTATCGTTTGAGAATTTAAAAATATCTGATGGTACATTAACTGAAAATCCAAGAAATTCAGTAACTGATTTTAATGAATTGTATAGCTCATCAACGACATTTATTTTTTCATTTTCTAACTCATATATCTGAACAGATTCATCAACCAGTAAATCTGCAGTTTTAAGAGTTTCATCAAATTCCTTGATATCTACATCCATACTGGAT
>JAWVZS010000128.1:0-3624 GCA_033722055.1 Nitrosopumilaceae archaeon | reverse complement strand
TGGTAATAATAGATGAGGCATATGGTGCATTTGCAAAATATTCTCTGACATCTCTTGCAAAAAAGCAAAAGAATCTCATTGTAGTCAATACATTCTCCAAGTCATTTGGTTTGGCCGGACTACGTCTTGGATACTTTGTGGCAAACAAGGAATTTACAGACACATTTAATCGCGTACTACAATATCCATACCCATTAAACACAATCGCAATTGAGGCAGGCATTATGGCCCTGCAAAACCTCAAACCAGTACAGGATGCATGCAATATCATTAAACTGGAAAGAAAGAGAATAATTGAAAACCTGCGTAAATACGACCAGTTTGAGGTATTTGATTCTGAGGCAAACTTTGTACTGTTTGATGTGGGTGAGGCAGACGAGCGAGTATATACTGCACTGGTAGAGCAGGGCATATCTGTACGTAAGCTGGGAACAATTGGTTCTCACAAGGGTTGTCTACGAGTAACAGTTGGCACAAAAGACATGAATTCTAAATTCTTACTTGCAATACGAGATCTGTTAGGATGACACTAGAAAACTCTGATGCAACTTACATAGATAATACACTAGAGCTTGATTCTGCAGATGCAATAATCTTTGACTGTGATGGTGTGTTAGTTGATGTTACAAAATCATACGACTCTGCAATTGATAAAACTGCTTCATACATTTTAGAGAACAACTATTCTATTCAACCAGTACGAATTGACTCTAAAATAATTGAAGGATTCAAGGCAACTGGTGGATTCAACGACGAGGTTGACTTGACATATGCTGCAATACTTTCAATTTATGCAGCTGACGAGCTCGGCAAAGACAAGAATCAATTCATCTTTACAGTTATTGATAATGCTGATCACACCGGAATAGTATCTGTTGAGAACTATCTGAATTCACTCATTGATATTTCAAAAATAAAGCAAGAACTTGACTATCCTGGACTGCACCACAAAAGTCCGCTTTACAAGACATTTGATCAACTTTTTTACGGACCGATTCTTTATCACAAACTTTTCAAACAAACCTCTGACTTTATTGAACCAGGATTTATTGAAAATGATTACGTTATAGTATCAGACAAACTCTTAGATACTCTGCAAAAAAAGTTTGGAAAAAAAATTGCAATAGTCACTGGACGTGGATTTGAATCAATCAGGTATTCGCTGAAAAACTTGATGGATAAATTTGATGTAAAACACTCTGCATTTTTAGAAGATGAGTCACGCGAACTTGCAAAACCAAATCCTGAGGCATTAATTAGAACAATTGAAAATATCGGTTCTTCTAATACAATCTATGTTGGTGATTCTATGGAAGACTTAATCATGGCAAAAGAAGCAACCAAGATGGGACATGACACTACATTTTGCGGAATAACAGGAACAAGCAGCAATCCAGAAAAGAAACTAAAACTATTCAGAGATGCAGGCTCAAAACTAGTTTTGGATTCGATTAACAATCTACCAAAGGTATTAAATTTAGACTAGTCTGATAGTATATTCTGAAAATGGCAAGAAAAGGCACAATCAATCGTAAAACAAAGGAGACTAGCATATCGGTGTCGGTAAACCTTGATGGTACCGGCAAGACCTCAGTCAATACTGGAATTAATTTTTTGGATCATCTCATCGTATCTTTTGGGAAACACTCGATGATGGACTTGAAAGTAAATGCAAAATCAAATGACGATATAATACACCACTTGATTGAAGACACTGCAATTACTATAGGCAATGCAATAGACAAGGCACTTGGAAGCAGAAGCGGAATAACTCGATTCAGCTATGCATCAGTTCCAATGGATGAGTCATTAGCGGAGGCCAGCATAGATTTGGTAAAAAGACCCTTCTACAAGCTCACACTTGGAATAAAGCGAAATAAGATTGAAGACATTTCAAAAGAGGACTTGGAGCACTTTTTCCAATCGTTGTTGCAGAATCTGAACAGCTGTATTCACCTTACTGTAAAGTATGGGGACAATGATCACCACAAGGCCGAAGCTGCCATAAAGTCTCTGGCAGTTGCATTTAGAATCGCTGCTGCAAAAGACAAGAAACAAAAGGGAATTCCAAGCACTAAAGGCAAGATGTGAATGACACAACTAGCGCTGTTTGATTACGGGGCTGGAAACATATTCAGTCTCAAAAACTCATTTGAAAAACTAGGAGCTACAGTAAAGGTAATTACTGATTTTGATTCTGAGAACAATTTTTCGGGATTGTTGCTGCCTGGTGTTGGAAACTTTGATCCTGCCATCAAAAGCATTACTGAAAAGTCAAAGAAAAAGTTCTCTGAATTTGTTTCAGACAACACGCCGGTACTTGGAATCTGTCTTGGAATGGAGATGTATTTTCAGAGAAGCGATGAGGGAAAAGAAAAGGGACTGGGAGTAATTGATGGTGAGGTGATTACACTGCCTGATACCATGAAGGTTCCTCACATGGGATGGAATGACATTCAAATCAAAAACAAGCAAAGCAAACTATTACAGGGAGTCAAGGAAGGTTCTTGGGTATACTTTGTACACTCGTATCTTGCCAAGCCTGATTCGTATGATGTGGTATCTGCAGAATCTGACTATGGAATACAGGTTCCTGCCGTTATAGAAAAAGGGAATTTTTTTGGCACTCAATTTCATCCAGAAAAGTCTGGTCCTGTTGGGAAAATAATGCTTGAGAACTTTTTGCAAGAGTGTAGGAAATGAAGATAATTCCTGCAATTGACTTGATGGATGGCAATGTAGTCAGACTATACAAGGGAGATCCAGAGAAAAAGACAGTATACAGTGATGATCCTGTAAGTATGGCACAGAAATGGCAGTCAGCAGGAGCAGACATGATACACGTGGTGGATCTTGATGCTACACTTTCTTTGGGATCAAACAAGGAAATAATTTCAGAGATTGTACGCAAAGTCCCCATTCCGATCCAGGTTGCTGGTGGACTGCGTGACAAATCAATCATTGATGAATTTCTAAGAATCTGTCATAGAGTAGTTGTTGGAACTTTGGCATTCAAAGACAAAGACCTACTGCAGCAATTACATTCTGAGTATGGCAGCTCAAAAATTGCCATATCTGTAGATCACAAAGACGGAAAGATTGTAACTCATGGATGGCAAAAGGGAACTGACATTAATTTAATTGACTCTATGAAAGAATTTTTGCAGATGGGTTTT
This sequence comes from Nitrosopumilaceae archaeon, assembly GCA_033722055.1. Taxonomy (GTDB): domain Archaea; phylum Thermoproteota; class Nitrososphaeria; order Nitrososphaerales; family Nitrosopumilaceae; genus CAYWRD01. Next base: position 448 of record JAWVZS010000128.1, on the reverse strand, counting down.
ACTGAATTTTTAATTACAAACGTTAGCTTGGATGGCACCTTGCAGGGACCAGACTTGAAATACTTGCAGAAAGCATGTAATCTTGAAAAATCCCATGTAATTGCAAGTGGTGGAATATCAAATGTGAAAGATGTTGCAAAGATTAAGGAAATCAATCCTTATGGAGTAATTTTAGGAAAAGCACTATATGAAAACAAGCTCACAATACAGGAGGCAAAAAAGCACTCTTGACTCTTACCAAACGTATCATTCCGTGTCTTGATGTAAAAAATGGCCGAGTAGTCAAGGGACTCCATTTTGAATCCATAAAAGATGCAGGAGATCCTGTCAGTCTGGCAAAGCAGTACAGCGATACTGGAGCTGACGAGCTTGTTTTTTTAGACATTACTGCATCTGAGGAAAGACGTGAAACCATAAAGGAGCTTGTCAGAAAAGTAGCCGAAGTAAT
>JAWVZS010000127.1:0-3640 GCA_033722055.1 Nitrosopumilaceae archaeon | reverse complement strand
GGACTATATCTGGACAAATTTACAAAACACAAAACATTACACAAACTGCCAAAGGAAGTACTGATGGTAAATGGACTACTGTTTTTGCAGCAGCAGTTCTACTTGTCTAATTGTTTTTTGTATCCTTTCATGTAAAAAATAACTGCAGCAGCAGCTGCTATTCCTATAATTACTACAACAATACTTGATTCATCAAAGTTCATACTGTCAATTTCTTCTACTTGTAATGTTTCTCCTGCAATTGTGAATACTAACTCATTTGAGTTAACAACACTTTCTGTCCCAAAAAGAAATTTTCCCTGAATCCTTTCACCAGATATTGGGTCAAACACCCATCCTTTTTTTGAAATGTCTACAGGTATTTCCTCTCCTCCAATAGTTTCAGTTTCTAAAATTTTTCCGCCTGTATTTGCAACACTTACTGTATCTGGTGATAAAACTACTACCTGAACTAATGAATTAAGTGGATAAAATCCAGATGAAAAATAGTCAGATCTTTTAAGTTGATTTGTTTCCAAATATTCTAATGGGTTTATTCTGCTTAGTGAATCAGAAACATTAGGATAGTTTTTTGATAATTTTATTTGCATTAGTGATGCATTATCTAATGGAATGATTGATACAGTCATTCTAGAGTTTTTATCTTTAGCCAACTCTGCCGCTGTACTGTAGAATCCACCACTATCTCTAATTACTTTTGGCAGTAATATTGCAGTAATTTTTTCGTACATAGAATCTGTGGATTCTTGTGGCATAGTGTAAACTGCAGAAATTGTACCCCTTCCAGAAATTACACCTGATGTATCTAGTGCGTCATTTGTTTCCTCTGTTGTGTGTATGTATACTGAATGAAATTCAGCACTAGTATCAAACACATTGTTAATGTCTTCAATCAAAGAATTTCCAATCTCTTTTGCACTTTCTTGAATAGCAATTACCCCTTTATCATCGGGGTTTCTTTGAACATTGATCATAATACATGATTCATTAAAAACCCCTAATACGCAGTTTTCTTGATTTGTCACAATCACTGCCAATACTCTTTCATTTTCTCTAATTCGTTTCTCTAATTCCTGGGGAATCTGAATTTCCTGAATACTTGTACTCTGTAAAGTAATTGAAGCAGTTACATTTTGTGAAATTATTTTATCAACTACCACTTGAGCAGTTTCCTGAAAAGTTGCAAGCTTTGCTTCTTGAGAAAATGCATAGTCTACAGAAAACCCTAAAATCAATACCGCAATTATTATGGGTAGAATCCTAATCACAGGTGCTCTCTTTTTAAGAAATTATTAAATTTACTCTTATTCTGACTAAGATTTGCTTTTTTTTAGTTTACAGTAATCATTATTTATCTGTGAGATGATAATATTGGATTTTTATTAATTAATCAGCATGGCAATAGCTCCCTTCCTTGATGATATTTTTCAAGATCCTGTATTTTCCATAACTGCAATCCTTGCTTCTTTTGGAATTGGAATATGGCAAGGCAATATCCTTGGCCGTGCTATTATGTTACGATTTCCCAAGTTACAATCTCATGCAAAAATAGTTTCAATCTCATTGTTCTTCTTATTTTTGATTAATGCTCTTCTTAGTGTTCCTAGGTTCGCCTCACCTGAAAAAATCCAACTCTCTGCTTTGTTTGAAACCACAAGCAGTGCTGATTTTGTATCTTTACTTTTTTTGATATTTGGAGTAAATACTGGATTTCTTACTGTTCTTGCATTTTCAGCAACAATTATGACAATAGTATTGCTCAAAATGACTCATCTAAAGGGAATTTCAAAAATTTTTGTTCTAGTTTTTAGCTTACTTGTCTTGGGCTTGACAATTCTTAGCAGGTTTACTGATTTAACTCCCAGTACATTTGAAGTCTTTTTGTATTTTCTTTATCAACTAGGAATCACTATTGGAATACTGGTTGGTTCTGCAAGAAAGGTCAAAAAACAATTCTAAAAATCAAAGGTTTAAATCTAATAATAATTTCTTGGTAAATGACATCGATTCAAACCGTTCGGGGAACAAAGCTGACAGCTCGTGCGTTGAGCTGTCAGCCCCAACATTTTAAATTAATTTTAAAATCAGTTTAGTTTTGTTAATTCAGTAACTTGGTCTTGTATGTAATCAAATCCCTCTTGCCAAAACTTTGTAGAACGAATATTCAAACCATGCTTTGCTAAAAGTTCTTCAGGTTTTTGTGAGCCACCAGCAGCCAAAATATCAATATAGTCTGGAACAAAATCTGAGCCTTCTTTTTTGAATCTTTGAAATAACGATAACGCAAGTAAATTGCCAAATGAATATGCATAACAATAAAACGGTGTATGGTAAAAATGCGGAATACAACTCCATTCCAATGCAAAATCATCTGATAATGTGATGGAACTACCAAACTGTTGCTTGAGGTTTTCTAGATAAATTTGTGAAATTCCATCTACCGTAGTGCCATTTGCTATTTCTTTATGTGCATCCACTTCAAACATGGTAAAAAATGACTGTCTCATTACTGTTGCATAAAAGTCATCTATTTTTTCAGATAGCATGATTTGCTTTACGTCATCTGAAATCTTGTCTGATAAATTATCATACAGCAAAAGTTCTGAAAATGTTGAAGCAGTTTCAGCAAGTGGTAATGGTGCATCTTGTACCAGTATTGACCTATTTTGTGCTGCCTGACTATGTACTGCATGACCTAATTCATGAGCTAATGTGAAAACATCTCTTGTTTTTCCTGTAAAGTTTACTAAAACAAATGGTGTGATTTTTGGTGAAAGTGTACTGCAAAATGCACCGTCTCTTTTTCCAGGTCGTATTGATGAATCTATGTGATTTTCTTCAAATACTTTCTTTGCATAGTCTGATAGTTTGGGGCTAAATCTTTCTAGGGATTCGAAAACAATTTTTGCAGATTTGTCATAAGAGTAAGTTTTTTCTTTTATGTTTGATACTGCAGGTGCATATAGATCATACCTTCGTAGTTTTTTCATTTTCAGCATTTTTGCTTTTTGTAAAAAGAATTTTTGAAAGACAGAACTATTTTTCCTGCAAACTTTTAGGAGTGCATCAATTGTTTCATCATCAACGTCGTTACCTATATTTCTCATTGAAATTGGTGACTTGTATCCTCTGATGTCTACTCCTTCATCTTTCCAGTTCAAGACTATGTTTTGATAAATCTCACCTAGTACTCCTTTGTTTTTTGCAAATTTCTCTAAAAGCGATTTGTATGCAGCTTCACGTATTTTCCAATTGGTGCTTCTTACATATCCTGTTAGTTCTTCTCTGCCCATTGACTTTGTTTTGGTACCTATCTTGACTTTGTATTCAAATGAATTTGTTATTTTATCATACAGTTTCACAAGTGCAGTAATGCCTGTTACATCCAAAGTGTTGATAATTTTCTCTTCTGGTTCACTTAGTGAATATTTTGCAAGTATTCTTTTATGTCTGAGATATTCTGATAATTCCCCTGATTCTTTGATTAGTCTATTTGCATTTTTATCGTCAATTTCTCTTTTCCACCATAAATCAAAAAACAAAATTTTATTGGAAATTTCTGAACCTAACTTACTCATTCTTGTTAGTAATGCTGTTGCTTCATCAGACTGTGTGTCTGATGCGTATGATAAAGAGGCAT
>JAWVZS010000126.1:0-3657 GCA_033722055.1 Nitrosopumilaceae archaeon | reverse complement strand
TTTTTTACTTTTCCAATAATTGCAATAGATGAATGTGGTTTAAGAGAAGATAATTTTTCACGTATTTCGTCAGGAGATTCTCCTTTTTTTGAAACAATTTGAATGATGCCAGTTTTATCCCGAATTGTTGCGAAATTTATGTTTCCATGCCCCCTAATTGTAAGAAGCCATCCCATTACAGTTACTTCCTGACCATCCATGCTAGCAGATATTTGATTTGAGTAATGAGATCTACGTAAAGTGCCTAATTCAGTTTCAATCATAATTATCTAGTTTTGCTGTTAGGTGGTATAATTAATTTTTATAGGAATAAACAGATTTTCAATATTCTGAATTATTATTTGATTAGAATATTGAACAGATAACTGATCAGATCTGAAATTTATCAAAAGTAACATTTATCATCCTAATAAAAACTCAAAAAATTGAATTGGCTGTATTAGAGGCTTTGGTAATTGCAACAATAATACTTGCAGGTGCATGGGTTGGTTATAATGCATGGCAAGAATCACTTCACCATGACGTAGAAAAACACGACATCGATCTAAACCTAGACATATTTAGTGATCATGTCCTCAACCACAACAACATATCAATAATTTCAAAATCCCCATTAGTTCATTAACTAGTATGACGCTAACCGATAAAGAAAAACTTGTAGCAATTATCTCCAATGGAATAGCAGTTTATTCATTATTTCAAGAAAGAGGAGAAGTGCCAAAACACACCACAATGTATGATTTTATTTTAAAAGTCATTCCAGATAACCTCAAACCAAATTTATCAGCTGAAATTATAGACGAGGTTTTTGAGTTTGTCTCAAACACACATAATTCATAAAGTACTAGAATTTACTATATTTATTGGTCTCAATAGCCACTCTTGGTTCACATTGTTCACTTCAAGTACTAAAAGGAGCTAAAGACGAAGGACTAAAAACAATTCTAGTGTGTGAAGAAAAACGAGAAAAACTCTACAAAAGATTTCCGTTTATTGATGAATTAATTATAGTAAAGTCTTTTTCTGAAATACTAGATGAAAAATGTCAATCAAAATTAGAAAGTCATGATTCGATATTAATTCCACACGGAACATTAATTGCTCAAATGAATTCAGAGCAAATTGAATCAATAAAGACTCCTATTTTTGGCAATAAATGGATTCTGCGATGGGAGTCAGATAGAGAAATGAAAGAGAAATTAATGAGAGAAGCTAAACTACCAGTACCAACGCCCGTAACAGATCCAGAAAAAATAGACAAATTAGTTATTGTGAAAAGACAGGGAGCTGCAGGCGGTAAAGGATACTTTTTAGTTTCAAACAAAGACGAGTACAATAAAAAAAGAGAACAACTAATCTCCCAAGGAGTTATTTCAAAAGATGAAACACTTTACATTCAAGAATATGCAGCCGGAGTTTTAGCATATTTACAATTTTTTTATTCCCCATTAAAAGAAGAATTAGAATTTTTTGGAGTAGATCAAAGACATGAATCCGATATTGAAGGCTTGGCAAGAATTCCATCAGAGCAGCAATTAAAGATGAATGATGTTCCATCATTCAATGTCATAGGCAACAGCCCACTAGTATTGCGGGAATCATTACTTGATCAAGTATATACTATGGGCGAAAATTTTGTTGAAGCTTCAAGAAGACTAGTCAAGCCAGGTATGAATGGTCCATTTTGTATTGAAGGCGTCTACGATGAAAATGCAAAATTCACATCATTTGAATTTTCAGCAAGAATTGTTGCTGGAACAAATATCTACATGGAAGGATCACCATACCTATCTTTAATCTATAATGAACCTATGAGTATGGGAAAAAGAATTGCACGGGAAATAAAATTGGCATCGGAATCGAATCAACTAGACAAAATTACAACTTAAAAATTGGAATTTTTGTTTTTGACATAACAATACTACTAAGAACTACAATAGAAAATATGAGGATTATTCCATATGGAAATTCAGGTATCACATGAGTGCCTATTATTTCAACTTCCTCTGTAAATGCAGGAACAAAAAAGCTAAGAACTGAACTATTCTCATTTGATACAATATTGTAATCCACTTCTAATCCATTGACCAAAACGGCAAATTGATTATTTTCTGCAGAAATTAATTGATTGTCTAACTCTATTACCATGATAGAATCACTTGTTTTATCCAATCCAATTAGAAATGATGTTAATTCTTGGTCTACTGCCATAGCTAACACATTACCATCAACATCATATGGAATGGAAAAAGTATGTTCATCGATTTTTAATTCATAGTAAGATGGATTTTCGATTTGCAGTAGATCAGAATCAGCGAATGCTGGAAGAACTGAAAATACCAATAGTAAAATTAACAAAATTTTCATAAAATCAAGTAATAAATCAAGTATTAGAATTTTCTTTTAGATCTGAGTTGAAATCCACAACACGGACACATAATATCTTGATAATCAATATAGATATTACAAAATGTACATCTTTTAGTTCCAAATTGATATCTCATTTTTTCGGATTTATATCGTTCACAAATTCCTCTGCATGTCAATTTTAACACCTATTTTTCTTAAACAATTGCTGCATTTTTGATATTTGTGAATTTTATTGACAAAAGGACTTCCACATACTACACATAAACTCAAGCTAAAGTACATTACAAACAATTACGTAATTATAAATTAAAAATTATTTGTTATTTTATGAACATAGAATAAGAATTAAAGCTCTACTATAACTGAAATTTTTTCATTTTCATCAGCTTCTTGTTTTACAGCATTGAGAATGTGGGAATTAGAAGTGAGGCTAGAATAATCTATCATTTTAAGATCAGTAAGCAAATAGACTTTTGGTGCAATATCATTATTCCTAGATTCTAAAAAGTCATCAAGTTCTTCAATTACAGAAAGTTTACCGCCCTGAAATAACTTTCCGTTTTTAATGGAAAGTTTTAGTCGACCAAACCTATCAAGAACCACCATCTGATGTCTATTTTTTTTACTGAATAATTTTTTTTCTTCTACATGACCAGTAAAAACAAAATAATGATCAGTTTCATAACTCAGTTCAATTAATGACTCTGGAAGATTAATAATTTCAGAACATCTTTGTTTAGCTTCTTGTAATGTAAATGCAGATTTTGAGGTAGTAGAGCTATCCAGTTCAACGTTACCAGTTGCAGTTACACGTAAAACTGCTTTATCTGGAAAAAATTCGCTGCTTACCATTATTGATTCCGGAAGCGCACCTTTACTCACCAAAATATTATGTATTTTTTTATGAGCTAATGAAATTTTTTCCGGGGTCGGATTTACCATATTCACTTCAAGTTCTTCTTGAAGCATAGATGATGCAACGCCAATAGAAGATATTACTTCAGCATGATGACATTTTGAATACTTGATTCCAAGCTGTTTTGCAGTAAAAGGAACTAAAACCGATGCGCCACCACCGCCACCAATTATTTGAGTAGTTTGGGGAGACAAATTAAATTCTTTGAGAAGCTTACTGATTGTTTTTGTAATTGCGAAAGAGGCAGTTTGAATGATTGATAATGCAGTTTCAGAATATGACGTACCCAGATAATTTGCAAGTATTTTTAGAGCAATTCTTGCAGATTCCCGATTAGCATATGCATAATCATTTTCATCAATTTGTCTCAG
>JAWVZS010000125.1:0-3657 GCA_033722055.1 Nitrosopumilaceae archaeon | reverse complement strand
TTCAGGTGCAACCACAATCCCAAATTCAGTTTCCTGTCCAGTGTTTCGTATATTTTCAAATTTAATTATTGTAGGTCCTGTTTGGTCTTCAGAAAAAGTATACTCTTCAAAATCTCCACCTACTTGTGCTGTACCACTAGTTTTGTAGATTGTTTGGCCATTTTGTATTATTATGAAATCATAATCAGAGTTTCTCATAGGCTCTCCTGTTTTACCGTCACGTATGGTAAATACAAATTTTGTATTTGCATCTGGTTGAATGTTTATTGGATCCCAAGATAGATCAACTTGAAAATCTTCACTTTTTGTAAATGCAGTAACAGGAAATTCAACAGATTCGCTGGAAGATAATGTAAATATCATTTTATCTGGTAATGGCTCATCTGATTTTTTGAGTTGGTTCTTTAAGAATCGCAAATGATCCTGTAACAATACAAAATGAACTATTCTTTCGTCTTCTTCAGTATAATCATCCACAGATACAGATGACTTGAAAAGATCTATTCCACTTACTTTACCAGTATAACTAGGAGATAAAAATTCAGCAAAATCTTTTGGAAAGTGTACCTCTACGTGCACAACAGGGATGTGGGAGATGTTTTTCTCACTCCAATCAAAAGGCATCTCAAATGTTACCTGTTTTTGTGCAGGATTATATTCAAAATTTGAGATTTTGTCATAGTAAGTTTTCATTCTAAATTGGACATCATTTCCTTGTGCGTCTTTTTGTGGATGACTCGTAGTTTCTACTATGCTCAGATTTGCGTAATAAACATCAGAATCTTCAATGATGTTTGTTGGTTCATCAATTGTTCTTACTTGGATTTCAAATGTGTATAAACCGCCTGACTGAAATACAGGTCCAGTAATTTGGATGGGTTCTGATTCTGTTTCATGCCAAGCACCTAACAAAGAATCCTGTTTGCCGTGAATTGTAACTTCAGATTGTTGATCTGGTTTTAGTTTTATTGGCAGATATCCATCATCTGTAAAAAAATAGTTTCTAAATATCATTTCATTTTCATGGAAAAGACCAATTAGAAAAGTCACATTTTTTGCATTTTCCTTGGTTTCTTTTTCTTTTGCAGTTATGGTAAGTTGTTCTTCAGAGCCATCAAAATACATAGGCAGTTCAACAGAAACAGAAATTTCTTTTCCTTCAACATCAATTGATGAAATAGTGTCAATTCCTAATCCGTGTCCAAAAGCGTTTGCTGGAAATAGTATCATGACTGCAATTGCAAGGATAATGAATTTGACAGTCAACATAACCATTAGTAAGCCAGGGTTATTTTATTGTCATTAATTTTGTAACTCTTTCTAACAGTTCATCAAAATTTTCAGCTTCAAGAATTGGTTGTAAATCACTAGGATCTTTTGCACCAAGAGCAGCCAAAGAATAAACATAATCTACAGTTGGAACATCAGTAGTAAGATAGTATTTTTCTAAAACATGATCAAGTGAATGTTTGTCTACTACCTGAGGTTGGGCTTGATAGATAATTTTTTCTTTCCATAAATCAACTAGTTGTTGCCATTTATCTAGAGGAATATCTGCATCAATTTCTGGAATTAATTCAACTTTGGCTTGTAGATACATTTTCTTGTCTGTTCCTTGTTTTTCGTATAGTTCTGTGATTTTTTGATGGCCATCTGGCGTATATGGATCATAGTTTTCTGGCATTTCAAATGCAGGGGGAATTATTTCTAAAATTTTGAATTTATTGCGTCCGATTGTTTCTATGTGGATTTGTAATCCATCAAGATCTATATCTTTGCATTCAGTAATTTTTGTTAAAGTTCCTACTGTTTTTGGTGCATTCCAGCCCATTATTGTTTTAGAATTATCAATCAAGCAAACACCAAACAAACCATTGCCTATCATACAATCATCTACCATTTGCTTGTATCTAGGCTCAAAAATTCGCAGAGGTAGTTCTTGTCTTGGAAATAGTACTAAGTCTAATGGAAAAATCGGTATAATTTTAGTCTCCATTGTAATATGTGCAATGTTTTCAGATATATTGGATACGGAAATTAATCGAAGCTAAATGCCATTCTCATTTAGTACTAGACCTAGTAGTGCAGCCCTTGTGTATTTTCCATATTCTGCTTGTTGAAAATATTTTGCGTTTTTTGTATTATCTACATCAGAGGATATTTCGTCCAGTCTAGGAAGTGGATGCATAATAATAGAATCATCTTTCATCTTGTTGACTAAATCAAGTCCAACAACATAACTTCCCTTAACCTTTAGATATTCTTCTTCATCTGGAAATCTTTCAGTTTGTATTCGTGTGACATATAGAACATCAAATTCATCGATGTTTTCTTCAATGTCAGTGGATTCTGTGAATGACATTTGTTTTTTAAGTTCATAAATAGAATCTTTTCTAATTTTCAAAGATTCTGGAGATATTAAATGAACATCAACATCATAGTTTCTAAGTCCATATAACAAAGAATAGACAGTTCTTCCATATTTTAGATCACCTACTATTCCAATTTTTAATCCATCAATTCTTTTCTTTTCTTTTTTAATTGTAAACAAATCTTGAATAGCTTGAGTCGGATGTTCTTCTGTACCACTTCCAGCATTAATTACGGGTTTAGATGATACTTCGGCTGCAAATCTACTAGAACCATCAAGTTTGTGTCGTAAAACTACAACATCAGAATATATTGACATTATATTTACAGTATCACCAAGACTCTCACCTTTTTGATATGATGATGATGACACATCAGATATTCCTAGAGAGTTTCCACCAACTGATGCCATGGCTGCTTCAAAGCTAAGTCTGGTTCTTGTACTTGGTTCATAAAACAAGTAACCAAGAGTCTTACCTTTGCATATTTCTCTTCGGTCAGACAAAGAATGTCCCATAATTTTCTCTGTAGTAGAAAAGATGGTTTCCAGTTGATCTTTGTTAAAGTCCTTAATTGAGATAATATCTTTGTTGTAAAACTCGTTCATTCTTTCAATCATTTATACAAGTGACTATACAAAGTATTCTGATGGAACAGTCAGAACTTATGGTACGCAGAATAAAGGAAGGAACCGTAATAGACCATATCGATGAGGGAAAAGGCCTCCAAGTTTTAAAAGCACTAGGAATTGATGGGCATGATGGCGGATTAATTACAATTGCATTAAACGTTCCAAGTGGAAAATTCAAGAAAAAAGACATTATCAAAGTAGAAAACAAATTTCTTGAAGATGACGATACAAACAAGCTAGCTGTTATTGCTCCAAAGGCAACAATTAACAAAATTAAAGATTATAGACTAGTCGAGAAAAGACGAGTTTCTTTACCAAACGAAATAGATAGAATATTTAGATGCTCTAATCCTGATTGCATTACAAACAGTAAAGAAAAGATTGAATCAGTAATGGACGTAGTAGACAAAGAAGGCTGTGTGCTCAAGTGTAGATACTGCGGCAGACTGTTAGATGTAAACAGAATAGGATATAATTAAAAAATAATTTTTTTGAAAAATTTGAAAAAGAGAGTTCTGCTGGGTTTATTGTCCCAGGATGATAAACATCATAACTATACCGTAGATAGCGATTGATTCAACCATACCTACGAAGATGAATACTTTTGACTGTAATGCTGGATTTTCACTAATTACTGCAAGACCTGCTGCACCTAC
>JAWVZS010000124.1:0-3684 GCA_033722055.1 Nitrosopumilaceae archaeon | reverse complement strand
TGCAGCAGATGTGCAACATAGAGGATATCAAATGGCAATGGATCCCGCAAAAGATTTCAGTGTGACTATTGAAATGTACCAAGGTGAAACTGTTTTTAGATCTTTCAAATACAATGATTGTGTTGTAAGTAACTATTATGTTTCTACTCTTCATGATGGGGAAGAAACATTCATGGGAAAAACGAAATTTGTCTATGCTGATAACTTTGAATTTACTTGCAGCGGAATGGTACTAGATTGTCCATTCCATAGTACTGTATTTCCAGCAGCAGAAAAAGCAGATAATGAGTCAACAACAGATAGAGCTAGTAAAGAAAGATCTACTTGGTCTGAATTATTTAGATATAGAGGATAATCTCTCTTCTTTTTTATCAAAATACTCTAAAAAATTTTTCAATATCTTTTGTATCAAATTTGGAGAAATTATTTTAATTGATGAAATGAAAAAATGTTTTGGTTTGGTTCAGGCAAGTGCGTTTTAGTCAAATTTTCCCTAGTCTGAATCAAACCTTTAACTTATTCTGACTATTGCATCAATTTCAGTCATTGAGTTTAAAGGAAGATTGGAAACCCCGACTGCAATTCTTGAATGTTTTCCAATATTTCCAAAAATTTCAGCAAATAAATCCGAAGCACCGTTGATTACTTTTGGATGAGCAGAAAAGTCTGGACCTGCATTAACAAAACCATTCAATCTAATTACTTGTTTTATTCTATCTAAATTTCCTAATTCTTTTTTTAATTGTGCTAAAATATTGATTGCACATAATCGCGCAGACTCTTGACCTGTTTCAATTGTACTATCTGTGACTTTTCCTGTAAATGCTAATTTACCATCTTTTATTGGAATTTGTCCTGAAACAAATACTAAATCATCTGATACTATTACTGGAACATATGATCCTGCAGGTGCTGGTGGAGCAGTTAATTCAATGCCTAACTGTTTTATTTTTTCTTCTATCACAAATCCGTTTGTTTTTTATGGTAGATTTTAGTTTTTAGATATTTTGATGTGTATTTTTTCGCCTTTGTTTGCTTGGTTCTGATAAACCATCCTTGTTTTGTAGCCTTTATTTTTCAAGTAATCATTCAAAATTGCTGCCCATGGAAGAGAATGACCACTGTTTAGTTTTGACTCGATTGTGATATTTTTGTTATTTGCTTGAAAATTTGCATGACCAGAGCAAGTTATTTGCATGATTGAATCTATTATTTCAATTATTTCATCAATGGTTTTGGTTTTAATTGATATTCCATTTTTTTCTAAGAGGTTCATTAAATCAATTTCTTCTTGTTTTGTTAATGTAGAATTTAAAATATGGGTCAAACCGTTATCATTGATAATTTTTATTATTTTGTAGATCTCTTGTGATTCAGTTTTTGTCATATCTGCTAGACAGTCAACTTTGATACTGTTTTTCCAAATGTTTGAAAAAACTTTGCTTTGATTTGTGCTCAATACCTCAGTTGATGAAAATGACGCTGCCTTTCCATCATCACTGTTTACTATTAATAATTCAGTTTCATCAAAGATGAAATAGTTTTGTATAATTTCTGTTGCTCTTGTTTTTACTCCGTTTGGAATTATTTTGTAATTTTCTGAGCCAATCTGATTCGGTGGAATTAATAATTTTACATCTAATTTTCTCCTTGCAACAGATGATAGTTGTTCTTTGCATTCTGCAAGCAACCCTAACCCCCATTGGTCTACCATCATATGGATGGATGTTTTTGATCCTTCAATCATTGTTTTTAATTGATTTAATACATTATTTGCACTAAGATGGAAATATCGCTTTTCTTCTGAACCTCTAGATTTTCTACTATCTTCACTTACTTTTTTTAAATTAGATACTAGTGTATTCATTGCATTTACTTTGTTTATTTGTTCTTGCACTATGTTGTCAAATGCATCTTCAGGTGCCATCGCAGTGCACATAATTGGCTTGCTTTTGGAAATAATTGCAAGTTTTTTCTTTTCGAGTTTTAGGAGTGTAGGATAAACCTTTGTTCTAGGAATCTCAGAATAATATGCTAACTCTCCTGCAGATATGGTTCCTTTTGAAATTAATGCGACATATGCTTGTGCCTCATACTTACTTAATCCAAACTCTTCTAGGCTTACTGTAAGTGTCTGCTCATTTGCCATATCTATACTTGAACATGCCTTAGGTAAGGCTACAAGCTAAATTCCTTTGCACAAGTACTCAAAAAAATTCTAAAATGTATCTGCAGTATGATGTTACTGCAGTTAAAAGAATTTACAGTACATGCTCCTCAAATACAAAATTTTGATCCTCAAGTTGGGATGATGGTACAACTTGATTCTATTTGTAATGACAATACAACTCATACTTTGACTTTGAAGCCAAGATTAACTTATTCAAATTCCATTCTAGAAGAATTAATCTATCAGTTAACTGAAAAACAAAAAACCATACATGATATTAATCGTTCATTTTTAATTGAATATGATGAATCAGATAGTCAAGACAAAAATGCATTAGAATTGGAAAGAAATTTGATCTTTTCACTAGATATGCTCAAATACATTCAAAATCGTATTGAATCTGTTTCCAATATTGTAAACATTCCTGAGTGTTTGTCTGTGACTATTCCTATGCTTAGAACGATTAGTGCCAAATTATTTGACATTATGCCTGGAATTAGCCAAAAACTAAATGAATTGTCTATGTATTTGGGAAGCGTAATTTTAGATTCTGCAACACTCACTAATGCAAAATTTGATTTTAGTCAATCTAATTTGGAATCTACGTGCCTGTTAGATGAAGTAAAATTGATTGTAGAATCTAAATTAAGCAAGCAGTACCCTAATCTAGATTTTCTCAAATCACCCACTACTTGACTGTATTCAAAAAAACTGGTAATTTCCAAATTGATTTAAGAAATATTAAAAATATTACGTCTACTATCGATAAAAAATTAAAATCAAAACTAACTGCTGATCAAAAAATCGATGGTTTGTCTTTAGATGAACTCCAAGATTTGTCTAAAATCGTAAAATTAGCTGATTTTATGATGTGCAAATATGAAGATAAAAAAGAAATGTACTCAATTCTCACTGATTTTGTCTATATGATTAAAGAATCAGCTGACGATATAACGGGCTTGGATGATGAGATATCTGAATTAATTTTATCTGCTGAAGACTCAATTAAAAAAGTCAAAGACGTTCATTCGAGACTACATAAAAGAACAGGCATAGAACATGAGGATGATTCTATTAAAATAGAACAAATTCTGGCTGAAACTGGTTCAATAAATTTAACAAAATTTACTACAGAGATTAACACTGTAGGATACCAACAAAATTCTGAAGAAGAGTCTGAGCAGGTAATTTAGATGAGTTTAGCCCCACAAGAATTAGAAAACAGCGCCAGCAAATATGCCTCTGATGCCATAAAGTTTGATTCACAAGGTGCTAGAGGCATGGCAATAGCAAATTATCAGAAGGCAATAGATTCGTTAGTCAAATTATTACAATTATATCCAAATAGCAAATTAAATCCAATCTATAAAGAGCGATGTAACTCATACCATAACAGAATCAAAACACTCCAAGAAAAACATGGGGTAGATCCTGTGGTTGATTCTAATGCCTCTGAAAAAGAACAAAAAGAATCTGTTCAGCGCCAAGAAGATGAAAATGACTTTGAAGAACTA
>JAWVZS010000123.1:0-3685 GCA_033722055.1 Nitrosopumilaceae archaeon | reverse complement strand
CTCCTGCATATCTATCATTAATGAATTCGGCCATTGTAATTAGAAGAGTAAAAGACAAATTCACAAAACAAAGCATTCGAAGAGTAATTTCAGTAGAAGAAATTACAGGTGAATCTAAACCTAATTCTGTAATTAAATGGGAGCCAAAATCAGATTATTTTTCATCAAATTTTGAAGAAAGTAAAAATTTGAAAAAAATTTCAGAGCAAACAGGTATTGATTTTGAAACCATTTTAGAAGAACATCAACGTCGCATTCAAATCCTAAAATGGTTGAATGCTAACAACATACGAGAACACAAACAAGTATCTGAGATGATTAGAAAATATTACAATGATCCTGATGCAGTACTAAAGAAAATTAATTATTCGGTGTGATTTTGATGTTATCATTAAGTAAAGTAAAAACAACCACTTTTGAAAAAAAACAGGAAAAGAAAATCAATGAAGAATTACCTTACTTTATAACACTACTAACACTTTTGAGCAGCGCAGGAATAGGGCCATATTTTATTCTAGAACGAATAAAATCTATTGATTTATTGCCTTTTATTAGCAAAGAAGCCCAAAAAATGCTAAAAAGAATTGATTTGCTCGGGCAAGATCCTCTTGCTGTGATGAATCAGGCAAAAGAACATTCCAGCTCAAAAGCCTTGGGTGATTTTTTTGATGGATATGTTTCCACTATACAAAGTGGGGGCGATATTCTTAACTATCTAAAAACAAAGATGGTAACTGTATTTTCTAGACATACAGAACTACAAAAACAGTCTGTTACTCAATTAGGAGCCTTGATTGAAGCATATATGACCGTACAAGTGGTATTACTTGCAATATACATTATCAGTGCAGTTGTGGTATCTGATACCATTACAAATTATTCAGAAAGTTTTGATCCAGACTTGATTTTACTTGTCATATCTCCAGCTATATCTTTTCTTTTCATCTTTATTGCAAACAAAAGCTCTACGATCAATCTCCCAGAGATTCCAATCAAAAAAATTATGACCTTTATTGTTCCTGGAGTTACATCTAGTGGTGTTCTGATTGGATTGTCCATCCTGCCAGATTCACGAATAGAACCATATGTGTTAGGAATAATATTGATTGTGTCTTCAATTTGGCCTACACTGCATTTTAAAAAATTATATTCTAAAATCATTGCAGGAGAAGTAGCAACTCCACAGATCCTTCGTACAATTACTGAAGCTAGAAAAACGGGAATGAGTCCTGAAAGCTGTGTAATTCATGCATGTAAGAGAAAAGATTATGGTTTATTTAATAACATGGCAAATGGTATTGCCAATAAAATTGAATGGGGAGTAGAATTCAAAAACATATTTTCAGACCTAAAAAAGGAAATTTCAAACTTTAATGTATTAATCAGTTTTAAAATTCTATTTGAGTTGATTTCATCGGGTGGTGGAAATACCCAAACTTTGGATTCTTTAGCAGAAACTAGTGAAAAAATGTATGAAACTCAAAAAAACAAACGATCTTTGTTGAAACCGTATTTGTATGTGGGATTCATTCTTATTGGAACTACTGCTTTTACTACACTATTAGTTGCAGATTCTTTTGGTTCCATTGCCGAAAAACAAGATGAATTATCCATAAATCCACAGGATATTACTATAGGTCTTGGATTCTTCCCAATCATAGTTTTGTTACAGTCGTGGTCAGCCGGATTGTTCTTAGGCAAAGTAATTACAGGTGCCTATTCAGGAGGATTTCAATATTCCATAATACTAGTAATAATTTCTCTTATCGGAATAACATTGGTTCAGTTTTCAATAATTGATGTAAATTCAATATTCTGAGCATAGATAGATGTCATATTGAAAGTCATACAGTCGCTTATATCGATTTTAGAGCAATCCATGTCGTTGAAATCAATACTAATTGGGATGCTTGTAGCATCATTGTTACTTCCTACAGCATTTGCTCAAGAGCCTAAAGAATTTGGTTTTAAGGTATTTCCAGAAAAACTAGTCAAGGACACTGATGGTTTGCTGCAAATATATACAAAAGCAGGCAACACTCCCATACCATTTGATATAAAAAATCTTATTGTTACTTCATCAAATTCAGACATTATTGAAATTTCAGAGATAAATCAAATTAATGATTTTATCACTACAATACAACTAAAAACTCTAGATTCTGGAAGTAGTGAAATTGCAATTGCAGCACCGGGTTTTACGTCACAGGAGTTTACAGTTAAAGTATACGATATAAAACAAGGTGAACAAAAAATACTACTCAAAACAATTCCGGATAAATTTACTGTTAATGGCCCGTCTGATGGTTACTTTTCAGTAACTTTAGCAGATGTTGAAGGAAACCCAACACCGGCAAAACAAGATACATTCATTTCCATGACTACATCAAATTCTCAGATAATAAAACTTGCAACGGATTATGTAACAATAAAACAAGGAGACTATTTCACTACAGGTAAATTTGAAATTACAGATACGGGAAAGGCCGTATTATATGCAAATAATCAAGATATTGGAACCGCAGAAAGTGAAGTAGAAGTATTGGAAACAAATGAAAATGATCTACAAATTGAATTATTTGTTATTCCAAATAAAATAAGTAATTTTGCCTCATCTGGTGCATATGCAATAGTTCAATTACAAAATTCTGAAGGAGAACCTGTAAAGGCAACAGAAGACATTCCAGTAACCCTGCAGATTCACCACTCCAACGCACCAAAAAATGAACGCTCTCCTGACATTAGTGCGTTAGGTCCATTATCTATTCCAAAAGGCTCAACTAATGGTTTTGTAAAACTATCAGTTCTTGCAGGATTAGAAGATATCTATGAAATCAGCATTTCAGCTGAGAACTATTTGACATCTGATTCTAAAGAACTTGAAACTATATTTTCAGGAGATATCTCAGATCTAAACACTGTACTCGAGACCATACCTATAGCATTAACAGGTTCTAAAGAATTCATTGGAGTAATTTATCCAATTAATTCTGAAGGAGTAGCCATGGTAAATACAAAGCCAATTGAAAATAAAATCGACTCCTCAAATAAAGACACAATTTCAGTACCTGATATTAAAATTAAAACTGGAGAGGGAGCAAAATTAGTTTATGCAGATTTAGGATTTGTTCAAACAAATGAAGTTGAATTAACTCTTCTAGGAGAACAGAGAGAAACATTTACTCCAAATATTTTTGCCCCAGAAAAATCCGAACTGAGCTTAAATGTCGAACCATTAATCCCGCAAGCAATACCAGGTACTAGTTTTCCATTAATTATGTACATGACAGAAAATAATGCAGCATGGTATTTTCCTAAAACATCAAATGTGTTTGTTTCTCCTAATGATTATCTAAAAGCATCACAACTAACTGTTACAGAGGGTCAATCTTCAATCATCCTTCCAGCTCAATCCCTCAAAGAGGGAAAGGATACAATAGAATTTGGAATTAATGAATACACAACTAATCTTGAATGGGATAGTAAGAATTCAAACCCTGCAAATGTAGAGTTAACTTACGCAAATGAATTACTTTCAGGAGTAGACAATATCGTATCATTACAAATAGTTGACAGTAATGGTTCTCCAATGTTTGCAAGTAGAGATATGGAATTCAATTTATCAGTAAACGATGAAAAAATTTCAATACCAGATAAAGTCACAATAAAAAGTGGAGAGTACAAT
>JAWVZS010000122.1:0-3734 GCA_033722055.1 Nitrosopumilaceae archaeon | reverse complement strand
ATGAGGTAAAAACATCTACTGATTCAAAATCTCTTGTTTCTGAAGAAAACGACTCACTTGATGTGCCAGTGAATGCTACGACATCATCATTTTCATCAATAAATATTCCAATTCTTTCTGAGAACTGATCTGCAATTTCTTCTGATGTGGGTATGGCAACTTTAAGCTCAATTTGACCGTTATTTACAATATCTTGTACTTTCTGTATTTTTTTGTCTCCAATTAATGCTGTATCAAATCGTCTTGTATATTTTTCTGAAAATAATTTTGTAAACAAGTTAAGGTCATGGACTCTAAATCTGTGACCTGTAATCATCCGTAATTTTGCATTTCCTGAAGAAAAATTGTCAAATCCCATGGCTATGGTCACTAAACTATCAATAGAAAGAAAATCAACACATCTGTCGTATTCTATACAATTAGCCAAACACGGGAAGAAAAATTGAGAAACAATATCATCGACGTCTGACCTATATTCTTCTTTTAGATTTAGTTCTTTTAATCCCACAAATTTGTTTTCAAATTTTATTATTTAAAGAAATAATGATTTACTATCTACGTCAGATAGAAATTAGGCGTATTTCATAAATACTTAGAACAATTTTCTGATTCATGAACAAACATCTGACAATTGCAGCAATTACTGGTACTATTCTAGTAATGGCAATCGCTGCAAATCTTAGCTTTGTTGAAAGTCAAGCTGATGCAGAAACTACACCGTTCCCTTCAAGAGAAAAAGTTATCTCAGTTACAGGAACTGCAACGACATCTGTAAAACCTGATCTATTAGTAATTACCTTTGGAGTGGAAACTCAAGAAAAAACAGCCAAAGAAGCACTTTCTGCAAACTCCAATAGAATGAATTCTATTGTGGATGCAGTAAAAGCAGTAGGAATTACTGAAGATGAACTAAGTACCTCTAGAATAAACATACATCCAGTATATGATAGCTATAGAGATCCTGTTACTGAAAAACACACTCAAGAATTAATCGGCTATAGGGTAACTAACACACTTACCGTCAAAACTACTCAATTAGAAAAAGCAGCTGATATAATTGATGGTTCAGTATCTGCAGGAGCAAACAGAGTGGATAATGTTTCATTTACATTGTCACCTCAAAAATCAATTGATGTACAAGATGCATTATTGGAAAAAGCAATCTTGAATGCAAAAAAGAAAGCAGAAAACGCTTTGACTCCTCTAAACCATCATATTATTGGTGTAAAAGCAGTTCAACTTTCTGAATTTGGAATGCCTCCACCAATGCCACTGTATAGAACAGCAATGGCAGAAGATGCTTCATTCAAATCGTCTACGCCTGTATTCACATCTGACCAAGACGTTTCAACAACTGCAAGTGTAATATTCTTGATTGGAAGCAACTAACTTCCTTCTTTTTGTTTTTTATTAATTCCAAATATTTAATTGAAGTTAAAATTAATTTTTTTCATGATTAATCCTGAATTAATGGAATTATTGGAATCAAATGATGTTTTAGATGTTTTGCAAGATTCCGTTTCATATCAGATAGAAAAATTAGAAAATATTGAAAAAACTACCGAAGGTCAGGATTGGTATAGGAGCTTACCGCAAATTACAAAAGAAAAAATTAACAATTACAAAACTGATTACCTATATCTCAGTCATATACTAAAATCTAGCCATGAAGAAATCGTCTCTGAAATGAAAAAGGGTTATTATTTTTGGAGACTCTTAAAATCAGCTTGTATTACATATCAAAACGATTTGATTGAATATGATCAGCAACTTTTAGATGAATTTGCATTAAAGCCTACAAATGCAATATCAAATAATTCTGTGCTTGGTAAGTGTATTGGAATATTTGAGAAACATGTAATTGAAAATGACAACTAATCCTTGTTCTTTATTCCAACAAGCGGGACAAAGACGTATCCATCTTCAATGTGTTTTTCTATTATTTTGTGATTGATTTTTTGATAGACATACATTTTTTGCGTATTCTTGCCAATAGGTGCTACTAAAATCCCTTTTTCAGATAATTGATTTACAATATTGTCTGGTATCATTTTACATGCAGCTGTAATTATTATTCTATCAAAAGGAGCTTCATCTGGCAATCCTAGCGTTCCATCTGCGTGAATAATTTTGACATTTTTTACATTGGCTTTTTTGTGATTTGTCTTTGCAAACTCTACTAGTTCTTTATTTTTTTCAACAGTGAATACAGTTTCAGGCTCTACTATTTTCGCAATAATGGCAGATTGCCAACCCGATCCTGTACCGATCTCTAAGATTTTTAATCCTGGTTTGATATCTAGTAATTCTGTCATGTGAGCTACCACAGAAGGCTGAGAAATAGTTTGACCATTCTTTGTTTCAATTGGTCTGTCTTTGTATGCTTCCTGTTCGTGTTCTTCTGGAACAAAAAAATGTCTAGGTGTACTGAGAATAGCTTTTTCAACTTTGTTACTAGTAAGAAATCCCTTTTCTTGCATTGTTTGAATTAGTCCATCTATTTTGTTCATTGAAAAACCCTTTTTTGTTTAATTGCTTTATTGTTTTTTTACTTAAAAAACCGTAATGATCTTTTGTTTGTATTTTGAATACTGTAAAAATTTAGTTTGAATAATTAGAGCTAAAATAACTAACAATAGACTAACACTACTTAAGAAATAATACATTAACCAAAATCGGTGGCAAAAAGGTACAAACCAGCAATCAATTATAGATTAAGAGAGATCCCAATTAAACAAATTAAGGTATGGAAAGATGCCCAAGCTAGAAAATTAGATCGTGAGGGAATTTCCGAACTTGCTCGTTCTATTAAATCAGAAGGATTGTTGAATCCCCCTCTTGTGCAAAAAGAAACTAAAAACACATATCTTTTGATGTCAGGCCAACGCAGATTAGCTGCTCTCAAACGTCTTGGCGCAAAAAAAATTCCTGTTCATGTAATTACTAAAAAGACCGAATACGATCTTGATGATGCAAAGGCAGCTTCTGTAGTGGAAAATATTCATCGTGCAGATATGACTCAAAAAGAGATTGCAGATGCATGTAAATTCTTGACTGAACAAGTAGGAAAGGCTGCTGCGGCAAAGTCTATGGGTATGTCTAGGCCTACACTCAACAAATATCTGGGATTTGCTGGAGTTCCTGACAAATTAAAATCCCTTGTGCCTGAATTACTCACTCGAGATGAAATGACTAAACTGTATCTGGCTGTACCAAGTATTCCAAAAGCTGAAAAAATTGCAAATAAAATTTCAAAACTTGATCCTAAACTTCGAAAAAAATATGTCACTGCATTATTACAATCTCCTAACTCCTCTCACAAAACCCTGCTTAAACGTGCCAAATCTATGAGACTAAAACGGAACATTTCTGTACGTTTATCAAAAACTGCTGCTAGAAAACTTGCAAGAATATCTGATAAACAAGAAAAAAACCCAGATGAATTAGCAGAAAAAATAATTCTAGACTATTTGAAACGTAAAAGACGTTAGATTTGTTATAGTTTGACTGTTTTTTTGAATATTTCATTTCATGTTTTTCAATATGTGCTTTTTTCCAATTAAAATGAATTGCATTAATTTTCTAGCTTCATGTTAATGTGATGTTTTTGTATTTTAACCACATCTAGAAACTAATAAATAAAATTCTCAAGTAGCTCATAGATGAGCAACACAAACCTGTCGACTAACCTCAATAAGAAACTTTTAATCGGAATAATTGGCGGTATGGGGTCT
>JAWVZS010000121.1:0-3742 GCA_033722055.1 Nitrosopumilaceae archaeon | reverse complement strand
GCCCAAAATTAGAATATGTTTCATGCTTTCAGAAGGATTATCATGTACTTTCTCTTGATGATGTTCCCAGGTATCCAATTTTGTAAATTCTATGTTGCATTTGTGACATAGGTAATTTGCCCCCATTTTACGAGTAAATAACGAAGCAATCACGCCCAAAGTAACCCCCCAAATAACATGCATCAAAAGCATATCAGTCAGTTGTGATAAAATATCGCTGCTTGCTTGTTGCTTTACTTGTTGTTCTGTCAACTCAGGATTCTTCATTGAAATGATTTCTTCCATGTTAGGATTCAAAAGAAATTGGCTTACAGGTATTGCAAAAACTACAAAAACTGTAATTCCTGCAATAATACCATACAAAACACCACGATGGAATTTAGACAAATTAAACTTGATAATTTTATGCAAAAAGATTCCAGTTACAATTCCAATAACTGTTGCAACAAAAATATGAAGTAAAAATCCAACATTTGGTTCATATGAATTTACAACACTTGCCATCACTAGTAATGTGGTTGTGTATGATGCATCGCCAAACAGATCCAGCATCACTCGTGGAATATGCATTGTAAAGGCGCCAGCAAATGATCCAACAACTACAAAGAAAATTTCTTTTTTTAAAGAGAAATTAACTATTGGTTTAGTACTACTCATTTTTGATATAATCTATCCAACGTTTTAGCGCTTCAGTGGAACGAAACATTCTAGGAGCATTACGTTTTGCAAAATCTGTTTTTTCAGATTTTGTTTTTGGGTTTGATTTTTTGTAGTCATCAAATGTTTGTTTACCGTTATAATCTACAAAGGCAATTCTAGCTCCAAAATTATCAGGACTCAACAGGCACGCATCGCCAGAAACTACTGCAATATGAAATGGGCAAGACAGTAACGAGTCGGCTAACTTGTTTGATGTATCTACATCCTTTTTCTTTAGATTGTCAGTTAGTTGGTTAAAGTTTGCAAAAAAATAAAATGCACCTTGAGGTTTTGTTACAGAAATATCTGGAATTGAATTCCATTCTTCGTAAAGACTCTCACCCATTATTTGGTGAATTTTTCTTGTAGTGACAATGTAATCATCAATCTCGTCATTTTGCTCATATGCTGCAACTGCAGCATACTGGGTGGGTGTTGACACATTAGTGTAAACTGTAGCTGCTACTTTTTTGTAGTCTTGTGCTAATTTTTCAGATAGTGTGGTAGGCAGAATACATGAACCCAGTCTATATCCACCTGCAGAACGGTCCTTGGATAATCCATTGGTAACAAATGTGCCTTCTGGGTAAATCTTACCCATACTAGTAAACTGTGAAAAATCGTATGTATCAAGTGCATAAATTTCATCTGCTAATATCAAAACATTTTGAGTTTTGCACACTTTGGCAATTTCAGATAGTTCTTGTTTGGTGTATAGTACACCTGTAGGATTATGCGGATTGTTTAGAACCAAAATGTGTTGATCATCGGTTTGTTTTGATACAAACTGTTTCAAATCATCAGGATTAATTTTAAAATTATTTTCTGGTTTTAAATCAAATTTATGAAAATGCTTGTTTAAAAGATGTATTTGAGGTCTATAACCAATCCAGGATGGAGACGGTAAGATTACACCACCTTTAATAATTCCAAACAAAGTATGAATGATGTCTTTAGTTCCTGGACCAACAATGATTCTTTGTGGATCAACATCAAGATCAAAATGTCTTTTATTAAAATCTGAAATAGCTTCTCGTAGTTCGCTTATTCCTTCAGCTGCAGAATAATGTCCCTTGTATGCATTATCACCTAGTGCTTTAGTTAGAACATCAGGTACATGAAATGGAGATTGGCCAAATCCCAATCCATAAAATTCCTCAAAACATCCATTAGATTCACACTTTTTTCTCTGTTCTGATACCATCAAACCCACTTTGAGATTATCAGGCATTACTACCCCATCGACACTACTATTCACCTGAATACTGACCATCTAACCCCAACTAGGAACAATTTTTGGAAAAATGATAAAAGATTTGTACCAAATTGAAGTTATTTAGAGAATCGTCGAATCAATTTCTTTATCTGTCGGTATCCTAGTACCGGAACAATACAGTATGGACAACCACCATAGTAAACATAAAATGACTTTGAGTGGGCTTCACAGACCACACCCAAAGGTGTATCCACAGAAAACTCGATAATTATAGATTGACCAACATGTACTTAACAATTCCGCAGAATTGAATACGAGGTTTTTATTGCAGAGGCCGAAAAAATTAGTGTGAAATTTCTGCTCATACTGGTGTTGGTTGCCATAGGAATAACAGTTCCTAGTGCATTTGCAGAGCCAACAGTTGAAATAATTTTAGATAAAACCACCTACAATTACGGTGACAAGTTATTCTATACAATCAAAGTAAGTGAAGTTACAGGCGACAATGCAATAATTCACATCATAGATGAAACTGGTAAAGGAAGTAGTGCCATTCCAATTCCAATCATGGAGTTAGAAACTCCTCTTCCTGCACAATACCCATTTGAAAAGCAAGTATTCCCAGAAGGAAAATATTTCATCGAAGTAAGTTATTCAGGTGCAACCGACAAAGTAGAATTTGAATTAATCGATGCAGGAAATGTTGTAATTCCTTTTTGGATTAAACAAGTAGCGTATTATTGGATTTCTCCACAAGGTGTTTCTGATCAAACATATGCTGATGCAATTGAACACTTGATAGAAAATGACATCATAATTCTTCCTCAAACAGAAACCATACAAGAATCAGAATCCAAAACTATTCCTGCTTGGGTAAAAACTAGTACTTTGTGGTGGTTAGAAGAAAAAATATCAGATGACGAATATGCACAATCACTACAATACTTGATCAAATCTGGAATTATTGTAGTGTAATGAATCTAGGAATTTCTTTTTGATTTACTTGCCTTTGACATTAGTGCTAGTATGATACCTACTGCTCCTGCAACTACAAATGCAGCAATGATACCATAGACTAATTCCTTACCTAGTCCTTTTGGCGTAGTGACAGGAGTGGTTGGTTTTTCTATTGCTTTACACTTTCCGTCAACTAGTTCGGTTCCAGCACCACAAACAACTACACATGAACCATCACGTAATACAGTTCCAGGACCACATTCAGTCTTTGGTTCAGTAGGCTTTTGGTGGTTTTTAATTTCTGCAACCAATTTATCATATTGTGATTTTGTAATGTCTAGTGCTTCATGGAATGTGTAATTAGGATAATTGTCTTCAAACCATTTTTTGTAGGATGGTTCTGTAATGTATCGTTTAACGTAAGTTTTTGGATCTTCGTTTGGGTCAACAAAGGATGCAGGAATTTCTTTTTGTGTTTCTTTAGGAGGTTCTTCAGGTTCAGTTGGAGGCTCTTCTGGTTCTGAAGGAGTTTCTTCAGGTTCAGTTGGTTGTTCCAGTACAAAGTCAGTTCCTATGATTTCTACTTCTTCAGTCCCTGTTGGAAGATTCATTGAAAGTGTTCTAGAAGTAGCAGTCTTTGTTTCATCATAAGGAATGTCCAATCCATCAACTAATACAAAGAATACATCATCTTCGCCTTCATATTTAGAATCAAAAAATGCCCTATCAAGAGTAACCTCTAAGATTCCAGGCTCAGTAACATCAACTGAAAACAACAATGAAACAAGGTCCGTATCTGCCTGAGCAGATGTAATTGCTACACCATCTCCAGTATAATCAATATCATAAGATTCTCCTTCTACTGTAACT
>JAWVZS010000120.1:0-3787 GCA_033722055.1 Nitrosopumilaceae archaeon | reverse complement strand
TTCTAAAATTCTTGTGGAATATCGACTAAGATTAGCAAAAAGAATGCTATTCAATAAGAGAGGAAGTTTGATTGGAGCTGTTTTAGCAGTTACAATTGGAATTTTGGTAATCCATGTCAATTTTGTAATATTTCAGGGACTTTTTGATGCTATAGTTAGAGACATCAGTGATTATAGAAATGGAGATATTTTAGTAACTGATGAAGCCGATTTTATTGAAAAATCTGATATATCTTTAGTAAATTGGTTTGAGCGAATTCCATATGTTGAAGCGGCAACGCCGCGGCTTTCTTCAACTGCTGAAATCAACATGACAAAAAACGGAAAACTTATCGAAGAAACCAGAATTCCAATAGTTGGAGTAGATCCACTACGTGATATTCATGCATCAAGAGTTCATGAAACAGTAGATGATGGCAGTTATGTTTTTTCAAGAAATTCTATAGTTTTGGGTTCTAATGTTGCACGTGATCTTGGTGGAGCGCAAGTAGGAGATAGTGTTAAAGTACTGATAGTTGATAGATGGGGGGCTGATCAAGTTAGACAATTTAACGTAGTCGGTATTGCACAATCTCCTGGCGGTCAAGGTTTTGATTATACCGCAGTTGTCCATATTGACACTTTGCGTGATATGATGCAAAGAGAAGGAGATACTGGCTCAATAATGGTCAAACTTAATGATCCAAAAAAAGCCTTTGAGGTTAAAGAATTATTTTTACGATCGTTTCCAAATGAAGACTTTTTGGCAGAAACAATAGAAGAATCTGCTGAAGAACAATTAGCGGGATTCAGATCTGGTATTGCGATGATAAATATGATTGGATATTTTGGAATGATGTCATCGGCATTTGCTATAGTAACAATACAAATGATGTTAGTTAATGGAAAAACAAGAGAAATTGGCGTTATGCGTTCTATAGGTGCAAAAAGAAAAGACATTTTGATTATATTCATATTTCAAGGAATGATTATTGGTGCAATTGGTGCTGGAGTAGGAACTGCAACAGGATTAGGATACACATTTTATGCCAAAGAAACAAAAATGACTTTTAACAATAGTTTACCTCTTGAGGTATCATATGATTGGCCAAAAATAATACAGACTGCATTAACTTCGTTTATTTTAGCCATAATTGCATCGCTTTATCCTTCCTATAGGGCAACTAAATTACTCCCAGTGGAGGCGATGAGAACTGTCTAGTGTACTAGAAGTCAATAATCTTACCAAAATCTATGGTGAGGGAGCAAGTAAAGTTAAGGCTCTAAATGATGTTTCTTTCTCAATTAAAGAAGGAGAATTTGTATTAATTGTTGGAAGCTCTGGTTCAGGAAAATCTACATTACTAAACTTGATTGGATTACTTGATAGACCTACTCACGGAAAAGTTGTAATTGATGGTACCGACACAACTAAACTCAATGACAATAATATTTCTGCTTTTAGAAACAAAAAATTAGGTTTTATTTTTCAATTCTCCAATTTACTGTCTGACTTGACTGTCTTAGAAAATGTCTTATTGCCACGACAAATTTCTGGTAATATCGCTACAGCTGAAAAAGATGCATTAGATTTACTGAATGCTGTAGGGCTAGAAGAACAAATCAATAAACGTGCTAACAAAATTTCTGGTGGTCAAGCTCAACGAGCTGCTATTGCAAGGGGATTAGTCAATAAACCATCAATTGTATTAGCAGATGAGCCAACTGGAAACTTGGATTCAGTAACTTCTGAGAAAATAGTTCAATTAATGAAATCTATGGCACAAAAACTCAAACAAACATTCATTGTAGTTACGCATGATAGAGAACATTTTGGGGATGTTGACCGAGTAATTACAATTCATGACGGTAGGGCATTTGAAGGAGACTCTGTGCCAAAAATGGAGGTTAAACTATGAATCTAAAAATAATTTTTGTACTTGGATCTTTTATCGTAATTCCATTACTGTTAGGTAATTCCTTTGCCCAGATTTCTTCTGGAGGATTTGGTGATTCTCCTTTTGAAAGAGACTTTGGTGATGTAAAATTTCTTGATGCTTATTTTGGAACAATAAATCAAAAAATTGAAGTCAGTCCTGGAGACCATAATGTTCCATTTACTGTTGTACTGGCCAATGTTGGAACTCAAGATATTACAGGCATAAGGGGTCAATTATCATTACCATATGGTTTTTCACCTGCTGATGGTCCTGGATCTATAATCCGTGCTGATGCTGATGCAAATTCTAAGGCAGGAGAAAATTTCCACTTGACCTTTTTTGTTAATCTAGATGAAAACACTCAGATCAAAAAATATCCTGGAACCGTAAAAGTAGACTATTCGAGATTGCGAGAATCTGGGGTGAGAAACGCATTTTTTGAGTTTGATTTTAAAGTTACAGGCGAAAGTGTGATTAACTTACGTCCTTTAGAGCCATTTTTAACATCACTTCAAAAGAATACTGTTTCAATAGAAATTTCAAATGACGGAACAGCACCAATTTCTAGTGTAGATGTAAATCTGATTAATACACAACAAGAAATTGCATCAACTGCACAATCTATTACAAATGTGGAAAATGTTGTGATATTGAATACAGATTGGGAAGTCGGAAGAATTGAACCTGGACAGAAAAAATACATTGACGTCGAAGTTTACGTTCCAGCATCATTGAAAGGTGATACATTACGTGCACCAATACAAATAACCTACTTTAATTCACATGGAGATGAACATACAGTTTCTAGAATAGCTGATTTCTATGTTAAAGGATTCATTGATGTTTCAATATATGGAATTGACATTATAGAATTATCAGATACTAAAATGATCATAGGTGAAATAATTAACGAAGGAAATGAAGACGCATTATTTGGTTTTGTTACGGTAGCACCGTTAGGTAATTCAAATATTAAAAAACAAACTCAGTTTATAGATGAAATTGAGATAGATTCACCCGTACCATTTAATTTCCCTTTGGAATTTGATGGTCAACCACAATACGGTGAACATGAAATAAAAATTACAGTAAGATACAAAGATGATACACGTGAAGAAATTTTTGTAGAGCATGTTGATACAATATTTGTAGAAGAAAAATCAAAAAACGATACTTCACAATTTGACTATCAAATCTTAATAATTCCAGTAGTTGTTGCAGTAGCTCTTGCCATTTATTTTATTAGAAGAAAAAAGAAATCCGTGAATACGTAATTACATAGCTATCAATAAATTATCACGAGTTTTCTTCTTTGTATTGGATGATAAAGAAGAAACTGAACAAACTGTCATACTCAATAAATTATATCAAAATTATCAACAGAATATTGATAGTGTTACAGAAGACGATTTTTTAGAAATGAAAATACCTATAGAAAAAATAAGATCACATCTAAAATTGTTAGAATCTAAAAATCTAGTTCACATAGGAGAAAGAAAAGGTTCTGGAATATTGATGTGGATTCAGATTACCAAAAATGGAATAAAACTAATTGAAGACTCGTGTGGTTGCAGTTAACAAAATTAGAGCTATAGTTTGAAAGTATCACATTCTTGAGTGCAAATAACTATTCTGTAATCAAAATTTATGGAGTGGGTAGATGCACTTTTGAAAAAATCCTGTGATGGTACCCTTACTAAGGGTGAAGTACTGCACAGCTTATTTCATATGATTGAAGTAAATGAGACAACTCTTAATCATATTCAAGAAGACAAAAGAAATTTTGGTGCTGAGTTAGAGGAACTTCGAAGATCTGAAATACATGACTTAGAATTTCATCTAAAATTCTATAGAGGTCTGGTTAATTT
>JAWVZS010000119.1:0-3799 GCA_033722055.1 Nitrosopumilaceae archaeon | reverse complement strand
TGCGGTCTTTTTCTTTGCTGGTTTCTTTTTAGCTGCGGTCTTTTTCTTTGCTGGTTTCTTTTTAGCTGCGGTCTTTTTCTTTGCTGGTTTCTTTTTAGAAATTTTTCTTAATTTTTCCATTGCGTTTTCGAGTGGTTTAGCAACATTTTCTACCTTTTTCTTTTTTTGTTCAAGAGTTTTAGATAATTTTTCAGCGGCTTTTTGTCCTTTTTTAAGTTCATTACGCAATGGCGCTTTTTCCTGAAGTTCTTTATGAACTTTAGAAGATATCTTAGATTTTGATTTCTCTAACGATTTTACTTCATTCTCAATTTTTTTAGCTGTATTTTCACGATTTTTAATTTCATTTTTTAATTCATCAATAGTTTCTTTTATGGTTTGAAGTCTAGATTCTGCAGTTTGTTTTTCTTCAGGGTTTTCAGCAAATTCAATCTCCTGTTCGGTTCGAGTTTTTTCATCTTTTTCTCTTGTTAGTTTTTCTTCGGCTGCATCAATCAATCTCTTAATACTTTCAATTTGTGCAGTTTTTTGGGTCAAAATACTAGCAAATTCGTCAATTTTCTCTCTAGCTGATTCAACTCTTTTTTCTATACCTTTGAGTTTTCTTGATGAGCTTCGTTCTAGCGATTTTGCACTTTTAAATTCCTTTTCGGCTTTTTTCTGATCTTTTACTGCTTCATGTTTTTTC
Organism: Nitrosopumilaceae archaeon; assembly: GCA_033722055.1. Lineage (GTDB taxonomy): Archaea > Thermoproteota > Nitrososphaeria > Nitrososphaerales > Nitrosopumilaceae > CAYWRD01. Next base: position 3,111 of record JAWVZS010000119.1, on the reverse strand, counting down.
TGTCGAAGTCTTTCAACAGTTTTTTGAAATGAGGCCAACTGTTTTAAAAAATGAGTTATTCTCGGTTAAGTTGTAAACATAATCATCATTTGACTTCCCTGTTAAGAAAATTAACATAATTTTACTAATTTGAAGCTTAAAGCATTCACAATAAAATAAAAAAACTACAAAATTTAGATTAAAAACCATATCAGCTAACAATTAGATTTTCAGCTAAGGTTTGTATGAATAATAATAGTAAATACGCAGCACATAATATTGGAAAATAGCTTATGAAGGCATCAGATCTTTTAGTGAAATGTTTGGAAGAAGAAGAAGTAGAATACATCTTTGGAATTCCAGGTGAAGAAAATGCTGATTTTATGATGTCATTATCTGAATCAAAAATCAAATTTATTCTAACGAGACATGAACAGGGTGCCGCGTTTATGGCAGATGTATATGGCCGCATAACAGGGAAAGTAGGAGTCTGTTTAGCCACTTTAGGCCCAGGCGCAACAAACCTCACTACAGGAGTTGCAAATGCCAATATGGATAGATCAAGATTGTTGGCAATTACGGGTCAAACAGATTCACATCTTCTCCATAAAGAATCACATCAGAACATGGACGTAGTAAACATGTTTAATCCAATAACAAAATGGTCATGGTCAATTCGTAATGCCAAAAATATTCCAGAAATTGTGCGCAGATGTTTTAAAAAAGCATTAGAAGAAAAACCAGGTGCAGTACATATAGAATTACCTAAAGACATAGCGAAAAAAACGTCAAAAATTCCACCCATCAAACCACAGCCAGTGTTAAGACCAAAAGCAAATGTAGAAATGATCAAAAAAGCTGCAAAACTAATTCTTAAAGCAAAGAACCCCATTGTTTTTGTTGGAAACGGTTGTGTTAGAGAAAATGCTAGTAACCATGTAAGAAAATTTTTGGATGAGACAAGAATTTTTTCAATCAACACATTCATGGCAAAAGGAGTAGTTTCAGATGAATCGCCCACGCATTTACACACTATAGGAATCAAAGATGCAGACCATGCACTTCAAGCAATGAAAACAGCTGACGTAGTAATTGCCATTGGAGTAGATTTAGTGGAATATAGTCCAAAGAATTGGAACTCAGAATTTGATAAAAAAATTATTCACATAGATTTTACACCAGCAGAAGTTTATACATATTATAGACCTAAGGTAGAAATTGTTTCAGATATTGAATATGCCATAGATGCATTGCTTGAAGAATTAGAATCATTTAAAGAAGATCCAGAATCAGAAGGATTTCCAAGAAAAGAAGTTTCTCCTATTTTCAAAAAAATTAGAGATGAAGTGGATGAAAGAAGAGATGCATTTGTCAATGACAATTCATTTCCAATAAAACCTGAGAAATTAATCGGTGATGTAAGAGAAGCGCTAGATGATAATGATATTTTGCTATCAGATGTTGGTGCACATAAGCTTTGGATTTCAAAAATTTACAAAACACTTCAGCCAAATACGTGCATTATTCCAAATGGGTTTTGTTCAATGGGGTTTTCATTGCCTGGAGCCATAGCAGCAAAACTAGCAGAACCAGAGAAAAGAGTAGTTGCAATGTCAGGCGATGCTGGGGTTTTGATGAATTTTCAAGAAATAGAGACGGCCGTACGCCTAAAACTACCAATAATTGTTATTGTATGGTGTGATGAAGATTTAGGAATGATATCGATGAAACAAAAAGATGAATTTGGAACGAGTGTATTTACCAAATTTAATAATCCAGATTTTGTAGAATTGGCACAAAGTTTTGGTGCTGTAGGGTACAAGGTAACATCAACGAAGGAGTTTTCTCAAAAATTAGAAGAAGCTAAAAAAATAGACGATAAGCCAATAATTATTTCAATTGATGTGGATTATTCAAGAAATAGAGTATTATTAGACGATAATGATCCTGAATATTTGGAATCGTTAAACACAAAAACAATCTAGAACACCATTTGAAGATTTTTTAAAACCCAAAAAAATCATAGAGATAATCAACAATGGAACTACATCCCAAAGATCTGCCAATCTCAAAGACGTATGACATTAAGGACGAAAAAGAAGCAAATGATGCAGTAGAAGATATGGTAAATCTTGGATTTGAAAATAGAAAAGAAGGATTTCGTGTACTTATGCCCAAAGAAAGAAAACTTGCAAAAAGGATAGGATACACCATAACAACCGGAGTTACTTATGGCTTGAGAAAAAAAAATCAAGTAAGAAATGTCCGTTATTGGACATATCATCACGATGCTGAACATTATGCAATAGTTCTGATTAGCAATAATGCAGTAGAAGAACTAGGATTTTGATTTTTCAAATATTTTGTACAATTTTGTTTGATTAGCCAATACGCCAGTAAGTAAAATTCCCAATATTGTTCCACCAATCACATCCATTGGATAATGTTGTAGTACATAGACACGACTTAATGAAACTAAGACAGGGTATGCAAACAAAAGATAAGCTCCTTTAGGAAACCTTTCAGATAGAGCATAGCCTAGAACTATTGCAAACACAATGGATCTTGCAGCATGACCCGAGGGGAAAGATGCCATAAAACCACCTTCACAGAACAAAGCAAAAGTATCACGACTTATTTCAACAGGAAATGGAGTTCCGGCATAATTTTCATCAGGCCTGTCTCTATCTACTCCACATTTGATATAACCAGTCAACAAAGTAGTTATTACAATTAAAATCATCAATGTTATTCCTATTCGTCGTGTTTTTTTCAGTATCATCAAGACAACACCAAAGAGGAACATGTAAAACACATCACCAGTTTCCGTCACCATCTGCATCATCAAATCAAGAGATGGATTACCTACAGTTTCTTTAGTAGCAGAAATCACACCATTATCAAAATCATCAGTTACACCAAAATGAACCAAAAATGTAACAATTAAGAAAGATACAACTAACAAAACAAATGACCTAGACCTAAAAGAGAAAATCCAATTTTGCAACTATTCAAAACCTCAATTGAATCATTTTTAATTTTTCCCAGTGGACTGACATCTAATAATTTTCTAAAAGTGATAGATGTAATTCTGATCGGCTTAAAGATTTTAACCAAGTGGATAATAGAAGG
>JAWVZS010000118.1:0-3800 GCA_033722055.1 Nitrosopumilaceae archaeon | reverse complement strand
TAATTTCATTTGGATTAAAATTTGCAAATTGGGCAGAAGAAATGTCGAAACACGTACAAAGAATTGAAGAAATTAAAAAAAGAGTATTAATTTGTAAAACTCTAGGAGTTGTGGGAACAGGTTCCTTAATGGGTTCCAAAGCAATAGAAGTTCAAAAAAGAGTAGCAAAAAGATTAAAGCTGTTTCCAGCACAAGTAACAACTCAAATAATTCCTAGAGAAAGATATGCAGAATATGTTTTTGAATTGTCATTAATTGGAGCAACCTTAGAGAAAATTGCAATAGAAATTAGAAATCTGCAAAGGACGGAGATAGGAGAAGTTGCAGAACAATTCAAAAAAGGTCAGATGGGTAGTAGTGCAGTTCCTGTAAAAAGAAATCCAATAAAGAGTGAGAGAGTATCATCATTATCGAAGCTTCTGAGAAGTCAGTTAGGAATAACATTTGAAAACATACCATTATGGCATGAAAGAGATCTATCTAATTCTGCTAATGAAAGGTTTGTTCTACCAATGTCTTCGATTCTTGTAGATGAGATGTTAGAGACTATGTTAAGGATTGTTCCAAACCTAAACGTGAATACAAAAAGAATTGTGGAGAATCTACAAATTACAAAAGGTCAGATTTTTGCAGAATTTGTTCTTGAAGCATTAATCAAAAAAGGAATTCCACGATTTGTAGCATACAGAGATGTTCAAAGAGTTGCTTTTGAAGCAAAAGACAAAGGAGTAGAATACATGAATGCTATAAAAAATGATAAAATAATTTCAGCAAAACTATCAGATAAAGAAATCAATGCAATTTTCTCTCCAGAGAAACATCTTGGAGCATCTCAAATCATCATATCTCAAGTAAACAAATCAGTTCAAAAAACCATTAAAAAATTTATCTAGTTTTCAAAAGTTCCTTGTGGATTTTTGAACCATACTGTAAAGCCTTTTTTCTTTTGGTGTAAGAGACTTCTGGTACCCCAATTTGAGCCGCAAGTTTTCGTATTGCGTGTTTTCTCAATAAATCTTCAGAACTATGAATTTTTTCGGAAATAGGTATTGTTTTTGCAAATGTAATAAAATTAGTAGAAAGTAATGGTTGGATGATTTTTACATTAAATTTTGAGGCTATTTTGTTTACTGCTTTCATCATTTTAATTTCATTTTCAATTTTTGAATCCATCAGTTCATGTATCTTTTCTTCACCAGAAAGAAATGCTTCCCTATAAGCATTGTATCCACAAAACAGTTCATCAATTCCATTTGCAGTAACAACTTCATCTAAACCCAAACTTCTAGATAATTTTGATACATAATAAAATGCAATACAATTTTCATTCCATGACAAGTTATCAGTTTGGATTTCATCATATATTTCTGAAGAAATTTTTGGAAAAGTTTGAGTATCTATTTCTAAAATCTGATGAGCATAGTGAAGTTTCTCATTTACTTGTTTTGCAAATAAAATATCAGGAGATTCTGAAAATCCTATTGTCAGTAGCGTTATATCATAATCAAGATCATGACAAATTTTTGAGATTAATGTACTATCTACACCTCCTGAAAACGCTACGCCTATCTTTTTTGAAGAAACATTTTCTTTAATAGCAGATTGGATTTTTTTAAACAAAATTTCATACATTTCTTGGTTTGTGGCAGACATTCGTATGTAGCTTTTCTTTAACTATTAATTTAGTATTGCAATTTAAGAAATATGGAAAAATTATCCAGTGAAAAAATAGAATCCGAGCTAAAAAACATGCCGGGTTGGAAAATAGTCAATGAAAAACTACGCAAAGATTTTGTATTTGATGATTTTAATGAAGCATTTGGTTTTATGACCCGAGCTGCAATGCATATTGAAAAAATGAATCATCATCCAGAATGGTTCAATGTTTACAACAAACTGACAGTGGAACTTACCACACATGATGTAGGTGGAATTACAGAAAATGATATCAAACTTGCAAAAATCCTAAACTCACTTTAACATCATACAGAATTTATATACAGAGCACAAAGAGAAATCTCCAAATGACCACTAATCCAGCCGTAGTTGACTCTGATTTCAGATATTTGGATAAAAAAGGTAATTTAATGCGTTCTAGAACGGAATTATCAATTTCTCAAATGTTAACATTTCTTAATCAAGAATATGAATATGATTATACCATTAATGAAGAACCATTAATCAAAGTAGATTTTAAAACGAAAGATGGTTTAATTCAAGTTATAGATAGTGATGAAGATATCAAAAAATACAACCTAATAAAAGAAAAATTTCCAGAAACAAAAATCATGGCAATAGGACATCCAAAATTTGCAGCTCAAGTAAAAGAACTAGAAGAAATTGTTTTTTACGATAAAACACCACAGACAGGATCAATATTTTTGGAAGATCCTTCATTTTCATTTGACTATGCACACATACTTCCTTTAGTGGAAAAATGTTCAATTCTGCATGGACATACTTCATCAGTGATGGTAGATTTAGTTGGCCAGATGAAAAACAACTTGCTTGTAGATTTTGGAGAGGCAAAAAAAATAATCAAAGAAGTAATTGGGATTTTTGATCACAAATTCTTTATCAACAAAAAATACCTAAAATCAGAAGATGAATCTCATTACAGAATTGGTTTTAATGGACCAAAAGGCATGTTTGATTTGCAAGTTCCAAAACACACAACATATCTATTAGAGGGAGAAGCAACAGTAGAGAACTTATCAACAGAAATTATCAAATTATTATCTCCCAAACTACCAGAAAACATAGAAGCAGTTGGAGTGTATATTTACGAGGGATATAACAAAGGTTCTCACATAATTTCCAATATATCACAAAAATAAAAAAATGGAACCAAAAATTACTGAAAAAGCTTGGAATCCTGAGCTTGAAAAGCAAGTATTAAAAAAATGGCAAGATGAAGACACTTACAAATTCACACCTACAGTAAAAAATTATACCATAGACACTCCTCCTCCTTATCCTTCTGGTAGACCATGGCATATTGGAGCTGCTGCACATTATGCCCAAATAGATATGATTGCACGAACAGCAAGGATGTCTGGAAAAAATGTCTATTTTCCGATAGGCATTGACAGAAACGGATTACCTGTTGAATTTTACACAGAAAAAAAACACAATATTCGAATGAGAGAAACAGAAAGAGGGAAGTTTTTAGAATTATGTAAAGAAGCTCTAGATGATTTAGAAGCTGAAATGCTTCAGATAATGCAAAACTTGGGATTAAGTGGAGATTTAAAAAATTATTACAGAACAGATTCAGAAGAATATAGAGCATTAACACAGTCTACATTTATTGAATTATGGAAACAGGGTAAGATATATCTAGCAAACAGACCAAACAATTACGATTGGGTTTCTGGAACAACAATTGCGGATGCAGAAATAACTTATCAAGACATTCCTACAAAGCTTGTCCACATGAAATTCAAAATAAAAGATTCGAAAAAAGAAATTATTATTGCAAGTACTAGACCTGAATTATTATGTGCCTGTAAAACAGTTATTGTAAATCCAGAAGATGAAAGATACAAAGAAGTTGTAGGTAAAAAGGTAATTGTTCCAATTACTGGAAACGAAGTGGAAATTAAAACCCATCATTCTGCCCAACAAGAATTTGGTTCTGGTGCAGTAATGGTATGTAGTTATGGTGATCAAAACGATGTAGCAATTTTTAGAGAAATGGAATTAGAAGAGGTAGTTGCAATAGGTTTGGATGGAAGAATGACAGATGTTGCAGGAACATATACAGGACTAAAACCAAAACAAGCAAGAGAAAAAATAAT
>JAWVZS010000117.1:0-3800 GCA_033722055.1 Nitrosopumilaceae archaeon | reverse complement strand
TTTTTCCTTCATGTTCGCCATAATTTTGTGTGGTTACGCTAATCTGTAATTCTATATTTTTTTCATGAATTATATGATTAATTTTCACAAAATCTGGAACCTCGTAATCTATTTCTATGTCTCCAATCTCTCCATTTATTGCACCAAGTTTTAGTTGCTTTGTTATTGTTGGTTGTTCTGATGAAATTACTGACACAAAATTGGGAGGCTCTATAATCAAATTTGCATTGATTGCCTTTCCTATGTTTAATCTTCCAGCGCCTGCATCATGAATGGAAAATTCTTCCCCTAAGGAATTTGTTACAGGCTCTGCTGTCGTAATGAGAAGCGATTTAATCTCATTATTGTTGATATTGGGATATTTGTCAATTAGGAGAGCTGCTGCTCCGCTTACGTGTGGTGCTGCATAACTAGTACCGCTTGTAAAATTGTAGAATCCCCCAGGTCTTGTTGTGTTGATGTATGCTCCTGGAGCAACAATATCTGGTTTAATGTGAAATGGTGATACAGGACCTCTGGAGCTAAAATGTGCTACAAAGTCTGGATTAAAAAATAAGTGCAAAAAACCTCTATTTTCATTTTTTATCATATCTTTAATTTCCAGTCCTTCTTGCCTGTCTATTGATACTACTGGTATACTTGGTGAATAATCTGACTCTACAAATTCATGAATCAATTCACCCAAAAATATTCCGGGTTCGTTGTTGTATACAATTAATGCTTTGGCACCTGCTCTTGCAGCATTTTTTTCTTTTGTTGAAAAATACACAATCTCGCCTTCAACATCACTACCTCTTTCAACAAGAATAATTTTGTCTTTTGCATCTAATTTTTCAAAATCTCTTTCTCTACCATACTCTGCAAAAATAATTTCACTTGTAATCGGTTCATCTAATTTTTTTGAACCAACCATGGGAATCACGGTAAATGATTTTTCATTTACTTCTAATGTTGCAACTAAACTTGAAGTTAGATTGTTGTATGTTGCACCAACAGTAATCGATCCAAAATTTCTACCCGGGCTTCCAATCGAACCAATCTTCGGTCCATCATTTCCTGCGGCAGTCACTACAAAAATATCTTTTTTTAAAGCCTCATTAACGGCTCTTTCGATTTCAGAATTTGTTTTATTTACACCCAAACTTATGTTGATAACATCTACTCCATCATCAATAGCTTTTTTTATTGCTCTGACTATTAGTTCTGATTGAACTCCTTCACCATCTTCTGAAACTTTGTAAGCTAAAATTTTTGATTTTGGAGCAATACCTGAGATTTTTCCATCTGCTGCAATAATTCCAGCTACTTGAGTACCATGACCATTTGTATCTGATGGTAGTTTGTTACTCTCAATAAAATTATGACCTCCTATTACTTTACCATCAGGTCCAAACCCAAATAGATCTGGATGATTAAAATCTACTCCTGTATCAATTACTGCGACAATTACTCCATTTCCATCAATTCCTTGAGACTTTGAAATTGATGTTCCTAAAAAGGGACCACTCTTTTCAACATAAAGTGAAATTTGATTTTCAAATTGAAACTCCAACAAAAATAAACTTGAACCTGCAAGCACAATAATCAAAAATAATATCCACTTTATCACAAAACAACTAGTAAATTTAAACAAGTAAAAACCAATTGCCCGCAAAGTAATAAATGGCATAATAGAAAATACTATCCATGGGAAAATACACACTACCGGAAATGCCATATGCTTATGATGCATTAGAACCGCACATCGACGCAAGAACTATGGAAATTCACCATACGAAACATCATCAGACATATACTGACAAACTAAATGCCGCACTAGAAAAATGCCCACAAGACGTACAAGACAAAGATATTGAAGACATTTTGTCAGATCTTAGTCAAGTACCCGCTGAACAAAAAGGTGCAATTAACTTCAATGGTGGGGGATATGACAACCATAAGCTATTCTGGAACAACATGAAACCAAATGGAGGAGGAGAACCTGGAGGATCTATTGCTGATGCAATAAAGGAATCTTTCGGCAGTTTCTCTGATTTCAAAGAAAAATTTTCCTCACAAACTGCTCCTATTCAAGGAAGTGGATGGGGATGGTTAGTCTACAACCCTTCTTCAAAAAAAGTTGAGTACAAGGCAATGCCTAATCAGACCAGTCCTAGAACTGAAGGACTAGTACCACTTCTTGGTCTAGATGTTTGGGAACATGCTTACTATCTAAAGTACCAAAACAAAAGACCTGACTATATTGCAGCATGGTGGAATGTTGTTAATTGGGATGAAGTAGAAAACAGATTCTCAAAAGCAAAATAACCTCTATCTCTTTTTTATCTGAAAAATATTTGATTAGTTTAATCTAGGAATGAGTTTATAACCGTCAGAGGCTGGTTTGTTGTAAATGAGTGAAGAGCAAGCCCAACAGATGATGTATCAAGTCCAAATGTTAGAGAACTATCTATCAGAATTAGGTCAACGAGAAAATACGCTCTACAATGTTTTACGAGAAGCAACTTCTGCAATAACTTCGATCAAATCTCTTAAAGAACAACCAGATTCAGAAACTCTTGTCCCTTTGGGTATGGGAACTTATATTCAAACAAAAAACTCTTCTAATAATAAAATTATTCTAAACATAGGATCGGGAGTAGCTATGGAAAAAACTTCTGATTCTGCTATAAATTATCTAGAAGCAAGAATAAAAGAAATAGAAGTTGCTTTACAAGAAACTGCATCTAAAAAACATGATGCCTCTTCTAGATTGGAACAGCTAAAAAACCAATTTAACCAATTATTACAATCGAGCCAACAATCAAAATAGCCATGTTTGAAAATCTCAAAAAGGCATTTTCTAAAGCTGCAAAAAGTCTTGGAGAAAAAGAGCTTAATGAAAAAGATATTGAAGAAATATTATTTGAACTTGAAATTTCGTTATTGGAATCTGATGTAGCAACAGAAGTAATTGATGAAATTAAAGATGATTTGAAAAAACAATTGATTGGTGCATCGGTAGATAAAAAACAAATTGAAAAATTTGTTAGGGATAGTTTAATTCAAACTATATCTACTCTATTCGATAATGCTGGAAAAGTAGATTTATTTCAAAGAATAGATGAGAAAAAACAAAAGAATGAACCATTCTTAATTGTATTTTTAGGAATAAATGGAACAGGTAAAACTACTACCCTTGCAAAGTTAGCACATCTGTTAAAAGAATCCAAATATTCTGTAGTTATTGCAGCAGGCGATACTTTTAGGGCTGGTGCAATTGAGCAATTACGTGAACACACAAAACGATTAAACTTGAAATTTGTTGCACAAAATTACAATTCTGATCCTGCAGCAGTAGCCAGAGATGCTGTTCTTTATGCAAAATCTCACAACATTGACTGTGTATTGATTGATACTGCTGGTAGAATGCAAACAAGCAAAAACTTGATGGACCAAATTGAAAAAATAACTAAAGTAGTAAATCCAGATCTTAAAATTTTTGTAGGTGATTCTTTGGCAGGAAATGACACTGTCCATCAAGCTAGAGAATTTTATGAACACACTAATTTTGATTGTTCAATTTTAACTAAAAGTGATGCAGATGCAAGAGGTGGAGCTGCACTATCGATTGTAAAAATTACATCAACACCAATTCTTTTTGTGGGTGTGGGACAAGAATATCCGGATTTGAAACCTTTTGATAAAGAACTTTTTCTTAAAACAGTTTTTGGCTCTGTTCAAGATGTTGATTTATCTTCTAAACCAGAACCAGCTAAAGAACCAGAACCAGCTAAAGAACCAGAACCAGCTAAAGAACC
>JAWVZS010000116.1:0-3843 GCA_033722055.1 Nitrosopumilaceae archaeon | reverse complement strand
GGCTGTTTCTGGTGGTAAGGATTCACTTGCTCTACTAAACATTTTACACAAACTATCACAGAATCACAATTTCAGAATAAAGGTAATTACAATTGATGAGGGCATTCCAGGATACAGAGATGAAGCACTGGGAATTGTAGAAAACTTTTGCAAGAATCTAGGCTTGGAGTATTTTGTTTTATCATACAAAGAATTATTTGACTTATCACTAGATGAGGCACTACATTTACGACAGGAAGAAAAAACATCGTCTTGTTCAATATGTGGCACACTAAGACGAAGGGCAATTGATAATGCGGCAAAAAAAGTCAATGCAGATGTTATTGCAACTGCACATAACCTGGATGATACTTTGCAGACTTTTATGATTAACATGTTGTCAGGGGACACAAACAAGATTGGTTGGATGTCACCAGACACTACAGGAAATTCCATCAGAAAGATAAAGCCATTTTGTGAGATTTTAGAATCAGAAATTGTATTTTATGCATTTACAAATGGATTGCCATTTCAAACAGAGCCATGTCCTCATATGAATGAGGGTGTAAGAACTGAGATTCGTGAGTTTCTGAACAGTCTTGAAAACAACCATAGCGGTGTGAAAAATAATCTGTACCAATCCGTACTAAAAGTATCTGAAATTCTAAAAGAGTCAAACTACAAAGAAAAAAAACAATGTCAGAGATGCGGATGCGAATGTACTGGAAAGATTTGTTCTGCATGTATGACTATTTTGAAACTAGAGCAAAACAAAACCTAATGCACATATAACATGTGGTAATAAAAAAATTGGTAGTAGGTAGGATCAGGGTGCCAGCCGTGCCCTATTCTGAAACCGGCTATATGCAGAGATCAGTAACTGTCAGGTAAATCTCTAGATAGATAGTTCCCGCTTGGTGCGCGGAAATGAACCCACGCCGAGGCGGGTGGTTGCAAGTCTAGAATTATCCGAAGGGATAATTTCTAAGATTGAACCATCGAAAGGGACCAGGTCCGGGAGGGAGCAGTCCTAAGGTGGAGCATCCACGCTTCCTCGTCTACGTGGCGGATCTTGTGTGCCTTGAAATGGGGTTATCCGTCTAGACTGGAACTGACAGGGCTACTACCTTTATAATCAAAAAAGACACGGCAAAAACTGTGGAGTTTATTTCAGGAAACAAACGTACATGGAATGACTTTCAAAGACAGATTCCAGAGCCTGTAAGACCAATGTTTGAGGATATACGAGAGTTTTGTATGAATCTTGGAGAAAATGTAGTAGAAGATGTAAGAATGCATCGTATAGTTTTTGGAAAGTCAATGACGTTTAGATGGTTTGCCGACATTGAGCCAGATAAAGATGGAATAATAATCAAAATTCAAAAGGATAGAAAAGAGCAGCCAAAAATAATTCAGGTAAAATCAAAAGATGATATTTCAGAGTCAAATAAATTAATCAAAGAAGCATACGAGAAAATCCACTAGTATAGTACTTCGAATTTCTCAAACTCGTTTTTGTATTCTTCATTACGGATTTCAACATCTTCTACTATGGCGTTTGCAGGTCCTGCATGGCACCACTCCACAAGAATGCTTACGTTTTCGCCGTCTCCCTCAAAAACAGCCTCTACTCTACCATCCTTGAGATTCTTTACCCAGCCAGATACCTTGTTTTGTTTTGCCTTTGCCTTTAGAGCTTGTCTGAAAAATACTCCCTGGACACGTCCTGTAACAAAAACATGAATGCGCTGCTTTACCAATTTAAGTAAATTTTGAAAAAGGTCATTAATCAAGTTTGGGTTAAAAGATTACTTTCTTTCCTTGATTCTAGCTCGTCCAGTCTTTCTAGCTGCTATAGAACCAACCTTTGCTCCAGGTGGTGCATCCCTAGCTACAGTTGAGCTTTGTCCTACGTGCTGATGTCTTCCACCACCGTGTGGGTGAACATATGCAGCTTGTGCAACACCACGAACTATTGGATACTTTTTGCCCTTTGCCCTAAAGTTGCGCCATTTACCACCTGCGCTCATAAATGGTCTCTCACCTACACCACCGCCAGCAATAGTTCCAATCATTGCTCGATTTTTTGGATTAAGTGTAGTAAATTTACCTGATGGAAGTTTTACAGTAACTCCATTATCCTGATGAGAAAATACAGTAGCATTAGAGCCAGCTGACTTTACAATTGCACCTCCATCTCCAAAGTGCTTTTCAATGTTACAAACCAAAGTACCGTCTGGAATGTTTTGAATGCTGATTACATTTCCCTTTTCAATTTCTGATTTTAATCCAAAGTTGAATTTTTGACCTACTTTGGTCCCAAGTATTGCTGGAACATAAGATACAGATCCGTCCTCAAATCTTACCTTAGCCAGTGGAGCATCTCTGCCACGTTCATGAACAATATCAATTACTATACCTTCATGTTGCTCAGACAGTGAAAATCCAGGATATTTTGCTTGGGATAGTTTTCCTGTTGAGGTTGCCCTAAACTGCATTCCTCCACGGCCACGTCTTCTAACTAAAGGTCTCTTACCCAAGTAGAAGTTGAGGTTTTTTCTTTAGATTTTAAGCTTGTGATTTAGGCGATGTTATTATGAAAAATTACCACAAAGATATAAAAATTAGACAGAGTCAATTTTGCTATGAGTCAGAGCGCCCTTTCACTCAAAGTTTTAGAGGCATATACCCGAGACGTAGGAAGGGGCGTAGCAAGAATAGATTATGATTCAATGGATACTCTTAGTGCATCCACTGGTGATGTAATTGAGATCAAAGGAAAGAGAAGAACTGTTGCAAAATGTCTTCCATTGTACCCATCAGATGAGGGCAAGGGAATTATCAGAATAGATGGACTTGGACGAAACAACTCTGGAATTGCAATAGGTGATACAATCTCTGTCAGAAAGATAAAGGCAGTCCCAGCTGAAAAAGTAGTAGTTGCACCACTAGAGGCAATTCCTCCAATTGATGAAAGATATCTTGCTGATGCACTAGAAAGTGTTCCATTGATTAAAGGAGACAATGTAATGGTTCCATATTTTGGTGGCAGGTTAACATTTCAAGTAATTGGAGTTAATCCATCAGCTGATGCTGTACTGGTCACTCAAAAGACTGTATTTCACATTGCAGAAAAAGGAGAGACACTACGTGGTGTACCACAGGTAACATACGAAGACATTGGTGGATTGACAGATGAGATAAAGAAAGTAAGAGAAATGATAGAGCTTCCATTGCGACATCCAGAAATTTTTGAAAAGCTTGGAATCGAAGCACCAAAAGGAGTATTATTGTATGGCCCACCGGGAACCGGTAAGACATTGCTTGCAAAGGCAGTTGCAAATGAAAGTAATGCACACTTTATCAGCATATCAGGACCAGAAATTATGAGCAAGTTTTATGGTGAAAGTGAAGCTAGACTAAGAGAAATTTTCAAAGAGGCAAGAGAAAAGGCGCCTTCAATAATTTTTGTAGATGAAATTGATTCTATTGCACCAAAAAGAGAAGAAGTTACTGGAGAAGTAGAACGAAGAGTTGTATCTCAGATGTTATCATTAATGGATGGTCTTGAGGGAAGAGGAAAAGTAATTGTAATTGCAGCTACTAACAGACCAAACGCAATTGATCCTGCTCTTAGAAGACCTGGACGATTTGACAGAGAAATTGAAATCAAAGTTCCAGACAAGAAAGGAAGAAAAGATATCTTGTCAATACACACAAGAAACATGCCTTTAGCAGATGAAGTTAACCTTGAAAAAGTAGCAGGAGTTAGCCACGGGTACGTAGGTGCGGATTTGGAGTATCTGTGTAAAGAAGCTGCTATGAAGTGTTTGAGAAGATTACTACCAGAACTAAACTTAGAAG
>JAWVZS010000115.1:0-3868 GCA_033722055.1 Nitrosopumilaceae archaeon | reverse complement strand
CCAGCTGATAGGGGTTTTCCGGTTGAATCTTTGTTAACTGCTCCAATTACAGTTGACAGTCCCATATCGTGCATAGTTAATGACGTTCCAGCCCCTACTCTAGTTCTATTTCCTTCATCATTTGAAAAAGAACGCCATTCGGCACCTGTATCTACTATATTATCCGTAACTACATAACCACAAAAACCACAAAACATTTCGCCATTATTTTCATCTGTCACTAACTTTTGTTTGCCACATGATGGACATTTAGGCGTAGTTAAAATTGACTTATTCATCATAGGCATACAATTGCTAATTGGGTTATTAGACATTTTACCCAAATTAAAAAGGTGTTTTGTGTGTAGGTTAAGCTAAGTTTCATTCTCATTTTATAGAATAGGAATGAAACTGTAAATGATCAACTCAGTAAACAATATGCGTACGCTGGTTTCATTGATGAATACATTATGTTATTTGGATCGTTGGTATGAGTAAAACCAATCGAATGTCCAAGCTCATGTGTCATTATTTTTTCAACACTATTAACATCGTATAGTTGAAAACTACCATCACAATTGTAATCTCCTAATGTAACTTCGACTATTCCTTTGCCTAAGTGTGCATGACCTAGAACTCCTTCTCCAAGATCTCTTACTACCCATGTCACCCAAACATTTGCTTCGGCTTTTTGATTAGTAATTTCAAAATCTACTTTTGCTTTTTCATTATTAATAGATAGATCTTGTTTTTCCCAAAACTCAAAAGAATCTTTTAAAGTACTTACATGATCTAGTGGTAGTCCAGTAGGTTGTTCATTGACGTAGACTTTGTATTTGACTATGATAGTGTCGTTGATTTTTTCAAATGTTGGATTTGGAAAATTTTCTGATGCGCGTTTTGCTTCCTCTTCAAAATTCCATTTTACATAATCTCTTAGAAATTTTTTGATTACATCGCCACTTGGATTAGGATATTCTATGTATCTTTTTTCTTTGATTACATTATTTGCTATTTTATTAATATACATCTTAAAGGCATTCAATTCCTTTGTTTTTTCTTCTTGTAATTGTTCTGGAGTTTTTTCTATCTTAACAATAATTATTCCTTTTTCCATCAGATATTGTAATCCTGACACAAAATCTTTATCTTGAATCTGACCTTCTGCCCACCATTTAGCATTCTCGCGAATCCATTCTGGTATTTTTTCAGATGATATGATTTTTGGCTCACTGGTTGGTATTTGAATTATTTTTGATTCAATCAGAAATTTCAATGCATTTACAAACTCTGAATCTTGAATCTGACCTTCTGCCCACCATTCAGCTATGGGTTTTACGTGTTGTGGAATCTTTGTAGGTATGGTATTAGTCAACGTAGTAGGTTTTTCTGTTGGAGTGTATGGGTATTTTTCTAATACTTTGTTTGAATAATCTAGATAATTTTTAATTACAACGCTATTTGGTTTTTGTTCTAATGCAGTTTCAAAATATTTTTTAGCTTCTTTGTATTCTCCAAAATTGCCAAATCCTACTCCAAGTCCTGTCAATGCTATAACATCTGATGGCCGATATTGTAAAATTTTAAAAAACTGTTCCATTGATTTTTCATGATAACCTAGATTGCTTTGTGCAATTCCTTTCATTTTTAATGTTGAAATATTATTTGGATACGATTCCAATATTTCATCATAAATTACTATTGCTTCTCGATATTCTTTATTCATTAAATGCTGTGTTGCGGCATTAAACATATTTTCAGCAACATCTTCTGATAAAGCAAAACTTGGAGTGACCATTATTCCAAATAAAATTATAATAATTATCGTATACTGATTCATTTTGTATCTCTCTTGGTCATTAAATTTAGTATTTCTTTTTACTTGTAATTTATACTGTTTTCTACTAATTTGCAAAAGCAAAATCTTTAATCACAATGAATTTACCATATTTTTAGATTGAATGAAGTTGGGGTAGGAGAGGAAGTTTATCAATTACGAAAAAAAATTCAGGAGTTAACTGCTGAGATCAAATCTCTTGGAAATATGCCTAAAGAAAAGCCTGAACTAATCGAAAATACCAACATTTTACGAATTAATGAACATCTAACTGAGGTAAATGATAAACAAACTGAACTCATATCTGCATATGATGAATATGGAAAAGCACTGGAGCACATGTTAAAGACTGTTTTTGAAATACAAAATGACTTGAAAAATCTACTTCGTGAACAAACAAAATTACTGTCTAAATCTACACGTAGATCAAAAAAATAGTCTTAGCGCGAGACATCTCCTACCATAATACGTCTTGTTTTTGATTTGTTAGTAATGACTAGTGCTCCATCTTGATCTATTCTTATTGCTTTTCCTCTTATGTCTTCACTTCCATCCGAAATTTTAATTTCATTTCCTATGGTTGATGATCTTTTTGTCCATTCTTTTGTAATTTCATCGTATTGTGCATCAGTTAGTTTCTCACATATTTTTTCTAATTCCTGTAAAAAGGTTTGAATTAGCATTATTGGTTGTACATTATTATCATATTTTTTTATAGATTCCGCACCATAAAATTTGGGTGATTTCTCCAATGCTTTCTTTATTTGTGATATGTTAACATCAAAATTTATTCCTACCCCTAAAACTAAATTTTCTGTTTTATTTGACTCAAGAGAAATATCTACCAATGTTCCAGCAATTTTTTTTCCATTAATAGTTAAATCGTTTGGCCATTTTAGTTTGGGTTTTATTTTGGTGCATTGTTCTATTGCTAATGCTAATGCAAGTGAAGCTGCAACTGGAAATAACATTGTTGCAGTTATGTTAAACTCCGGATGTAAAATCACTGAAATCCATATCCCTCCTTTAGGTGATACCCACTTTCGTCCTAATCTTCCCCTACCACCAGTTTGTTTCTGTGCAATTATTACAGAACCATTTTCTTTTTTTTCTTCGGCTAATTTAATTGCCTGAGTTTGGGTGGAATCAATTGAATCGTAATAATATACTTTTTTCCCAATGAATTTGGTATTCAATCCGGCAGTAATTTCCCAAGGCAAAAGAAGTTTCGTGTTTTCAGTTAATCTGTAACCTAACTTTTGTTTTGAATCTATTTTGTATCCTAATTCTTTAATTTTTTTGATATGTTTCCACACTGCAACCCTGCTTATTTTTAAAACATCACTAAGATCTTGTCCTGAAAGATATTCGGTATTATGTGATTTTAGAAATGATAAAACTCGTACTAGTCCGGGATTGTCAAACGAGTTATACATTACAAAATTTTGTTTTTACCCTACTATAAAATGGCAACTAGAAACCAATGTCGATGTCAAATCCACCATCGCCCATATCTCCACCGTCTCCCATACTGTCTCCACCATCTGCGCCATCCATACCATCTGGAATACTTTCAGCTGGAACATAATCGGTCATTGTTGCGCCTATCATACTAAACATCATACTAAACATCATGATATCCATTATCCCAAAAAACATCATCATTGGCAAAAATGATCTGTTGTCATCCATGAAATTCTTTAATTTTTGTTTATCTTTTCCTTCATACAAAAGCTGCATTTGATTCCATTTTTCTTGAACCTCATGCAATCTTTGTTCTAATTCATTTTGTCCTTTATCTGTCACAGAAATTTCTATTTTTTTACCCAACCAGCCTTTTTTTTCTTCCACTTTGATAAATTCTCTCTTTTCTAACTTTTCTAGTATTGAATTAAGTTCTTCAGGTTCGATTTTAGTTTCTTTTTGGATATTGTCGAATTTCTTTTTGCCTCTTTTTATTGCACCTAATACTATGATGTCTTTGGGCTCGTATTCCATACTATCTATCACTCAGTTAAAGTATTATTTGTTTTTAATCCAAATAAACTATTT
>JAWVZS010000114.1:0-3874 GCA_033722055.1 Nitrosopumilaceae archaeon | reverse complement strand
TCAAATCTTACAGGGAAAACCATCCATTCTCAGAAAACTCGAAGAAATGGCAAGCACCGTAAAAACCAGTCTGCAGATAATTGGCAATGAAAAGAATATTTCATTATTATATCATTCTGATTTCTATAAAGCAGTAAAGAAAAATGACATAAAATTACAAATTTTAACTTCGTGTGGTAAAAATACTCAATATTTATTGAAAGGCATACCTAAAGAAAAAATAAAGATATTTCCAAAAGAATCAGAAACTAACTTGTTTTATGTAATAAAAGATAATCAGGAGATGACATTATTTTTAAATTCAAGCCTAGAAGATGCTAAAGAAATAATTGCCATATGGACAGATTCTAACGATTTGATTAATTCATTTAAAATATTGTTTGAATTGACTTGGTCAAAAATTAATTCAACAGAAGCTATTTCAGATATGTCAATAGAAAGACTTCAGGAGATATATGAACATGGTCTCAATGAAGTTAAGCAAGAATATGCAATACTAAATGTGCTAAACAAGAAAATATTAAACAAGAAAAATAATTAAGAAGAGATAGTACTTAGTAAGGTATCAAGATCAACTGGTTTAGTTAGACATGAATGGATACCTTTGCTTATCAATTCAGCTGTTTTTTCTTCAGACAAAGACGTAGCAGTCAAAACTATTGTTTTATTGTGTTCTAGTTTCCCCTCATTTTGCATTTTGTTAATTATATCAAAACCAGAAACATCGGGCATTGCTAGATCTAGTAAAATTGCATCAAATTTACCATTATTAATAAAAGAAATTCCTTCCTCACCATTGTTGGTAAATACACAATCGTGTCCTTCTAATTTCAGATATGTAGTAAGCATTCTTACAATTTGTTGATTATCATCAATCACAAGAACTTTCATAATATCTAACATTATATTGAGAAATGTCAATGTTTGTAAGTTATTTTAATGACATACACATACTAATACAAAATTTTGAAAAATTTTAATTGTGACATAAAATGTTGACAATAAAACAGACACTATTTTTGATTTTTGGTATCACTAGTTTTATTATATTCTATGTTGGTTTTTTGAATTTTTTAACATTAGATACAGATCTTAATGGAATATCTGAATTAGAAAAAACTAAAATTGAGCAGCACAGAATGAGAATTTTATTATTTTCAATAATAACATCAATAGGTGTTGGAATTGGAACGCTTTTCATCTCAAAGAAAATAATTTCACCTATAGAAAATTTAGAAAATCTGATGAAAAATTTTGCTAAAAACCCCAAAACACCTAAAGAGAAATTTCACACAAATTTCAAAGAATTAGAAAATCTTAAACTTCATTTTCAAAAAATGACAGAAACTATTGAAAATACAATAACATTGGAAAAAAAATTAAATCACCAGCTAAAGGATTTAGAAAGACAAAGAAATGAATTTACAGCAATGATGTCACATGAACTAAAAACTCCATTATTCCCAATCAAAGGATACGCGCAAATATTAAAAAAAGAAAACCTTTCAGGGAATTTAAATAAACTACAATCTGAAGCTGTTAACGAAATTTATGAAAGCTCAAAGCGTCTAGATAAATTAATTGGAGATATACTTACTGCACAAAAAATTGAACGTGGTCAATTAACATTTAATAAAAAATTTACTAAAGTAAATGACATTTTAACTGATCAAGTATCTAAACTCAAACCTATTTTAGATGAAAAACGTATCCAAATCAACATTTCTGAAACAAGTAATAAGGAAATCTATACAGATAGTGACAGAATTAATGAGGTATTTACAAATTTAATTACAAATTCGATTGATTTTATCCCAGAAGGTGATGGTCAAATCAATATTGGTGCATATTTTAATGAAAACAAGGCAATATTTTATGTCCAGGATAATGGTAGTGGAATTCCTCAGAACAAGTTAAATAATTTGTTCAAAAAATTCTATCAAATTGATTCATCAGCAAAACGAAAGCATGATGGAAGTGGGTTAGGACTTGCTATTTGTAAAGGAATTATTGAAGGTTTAGGAGGCAAAATTTGGGTTGAAAGTATTCCTAGACAAAAAACTTCATTTTATTTTTCATTACCTATACTTACACTGGTTTCTCAGAACGAGTTACATAGGAGATAGAAATTATGATTGAATTAGATATCAACATCATACGAATTAGCATTGCAGTATGTATGTTAAGTATTGCCACAGCTCTAGATATTAAAAATAGAGAGATTCATGATGGGTTATGGATTATTTTTGGAGTAATTTCTGCAGTATTGTTATTTTTTGAACCTAATTTACAACAGACCTTGCTTACTATAGGATTTTCATTGATAGTAGCACCATTTGTTTTACTTATGTGGAGATTTGGTTTATTTGGAGGAGCAGATGCATTTGGAGTAATTGTTCTAGCATCATTAGCACCAATGACAACACTAAGCGAACATACAGTCACACCGTTTACTATAGTTGTAAACAGTGCAATTCTATCAATACTACCACTTGTTGGTAATTTAATTAAAAATCTAATAGCGTTAGCTAAAAAAGAAAATATTTTTGAAGGATTTGAGGAATCTGCATTAAAAAAAATATTTGCAATGTTTATTGGTTATAGATCGAAAAATCCCAAATACAGTTTTTCAATTGAGCAAACAATAGGGGGTGAAAAAAAATTAGATCTTCGTTTACATAATTCAGATAAAGAGCAATTCTGTTATACAAAAAATACGTGGGTTACGTTAGGATTGCCATACATGGTGTTTATTTTTGGTGGGTTTTTAATTCAATTAATTTATGGGGATATTTTCTTTAATATCTTTAATATTTTAAAATAAAAAAATTTGATTTTTTATAAAACTTACTATTATTAAACATGAAACAATAGTACGCGGACCTTAAATGAAAAAACTATGTCTTTTCATTTAATGAATAAGAAAAGGTATGGGCCTTATTCATGGATTGGCATATTGACAATACTACTAGTGGGGTTGACTCCTGTTTATGGATTAGGTGAAAATCACAACAGCGAGGATACTCTTTCTTTTGTAGATACTACCAAGGATCCTAATTATTATATAGAAAGATATTACAACGAACCAAAATATCGTGCTTGGTTTGATAGAAATTACCCAGATTATACTATTGAAGAAGCTGTAGGTTACTCAACTGAAAATAATCGAATATCTAATAAGATTATTCCTGAAGCAGAGGCATTATCTAGCAATACTTCAAACAATATAGGTAATAACAATGAAACGTCTCAAATTATTTTAGCGATAGCAGCATTGGCAATTTTATTTGGAGCCACATATGGAATTAAAAGAAAAGTAGATGATAATTCAAGACAAATTTCAATTAATAGAAACAAAATAAAACAAAAAATAATGAAACCAATTATTGGTTCTAATCCAATAGAAATTCTCCAAACTAGACTGGCCAAAGGAGAAATTACAATTGAAGAATATTATAAAATTAAAAAAGAATTAGAAACTAACTAGGAACACTTAGTGAATCTTGTTTTGTATTATAAGCAGAATCGACTTGTTTTTGTAATGATAAAAAGAATTTTTCAATCATTCCTATGCCTGCAATAACTCGCGGTGCATTGTCTTGGATAAATTGTAGTTTTTCTGAACTAGTTTTTGGTTTGTCATTAAGGTAATTATCAAATGCCTTTTTCCCATCATAATCTACAAATGCCATTCTTGCGCTAAAATCAGTCCTTTCAAGGACTAAACTATCCCCTCCTACTATGGCAGTATGATAAGGATGAATAATTAGTGATTCCGATAGTTTTTGTGATGTTAATATTCCTGCTTTGTGTAGTTCAGTAGAATATGAATTAAAATCAGCAAGAAGATAAAATGTAGCTTGTGGTTTTGTTG
>JAWVZS010000113.1:0-3879 GCA_033722055.1 Nitrosopumilaceae archaeon | reverse complement strand
CGGTGATCGTGAGTTCGAATCTCACTCGGCCCACTCTTATGTTGAGGAATCAAATTCTTTTTCAATAATACTCCATGCAGTTTCTGCTGCTATGGTTCCCTGAACGCTAAAATTGTTAATTCTGTTATTTACAACGTCTTCATATATTTCTGCATTGGCTTCACTTTTTGTAATTACTAATTTACTTTCTAGTGGAATCTCAGCTTCTGGATAGAATGCAGCTCGTCCTGGCATTGCAATATCTTCAGTAGAGTATTGACCTGATCCGATTAATCTTTCATCTCCATACAATTGATAAGTTATTGAAGGTACTGTGAAAGTTTTTTCACTTGGATTTTTTACCATAAACGTAACCTGCAATGAGGCTTTATTCTCGATATTATTTACATCAATAATTTCAACATTATGTAATTCTATTTTTACTTGTTCTAAAGCAGGATTGTCAAGACTTGCATAATATACAATACCTCCCATCAAAGCAAGCATTCCAGCAATTGCTGCATAAACTGTCATCTTACTTTGTAATGCCATTCTGTTGCTTGACCTCCTGTACAACTAAAAAAGGTTAAGATCCAAATACATAATATTTGATTTAAAAAATCTCTCTTTATGACTATGGAACAAGCAATTCTAACATGGATACATCTAGTAGCTGCTTCAATATGGGTTGGTGGTTCCTTATTTTTAGGAGTAGTTTTATCTCCACTTCTAAAAACCATGTCTACTTCATTTGAAGAAAGACTTCAAATCATGATTCGTGTTGGTAAGCGATTTAACAAAATAGCTGTTCCATCTTTGATAATTTTAATCGGTACAGGACTGTATAATTCCCACATGTTGTTAAACAAACCTGAAATTCTTGTTGGTACTAGTTATGGA
The DNA here is from genome assembly GCA_033722055.1 of Nitrosopumilaceae archaeon. Lineage (GTDB taxonomy): Archaea > Thermoproteota > Nitrososphaeria > Nitrososphaerales > Nitrosopumilaceae > CAYWRD01. The sequence goes on along the minus strand of JAWVZS010000113.1, from coordinate 3,000 downwards.
ACATTTCTATTAATCAAAATAATTCTAGTCATAATACTAATCATTACCTATGCGGTACATGTCAGAATTATACGAAAAGACGTTGAAGACAAAATAATGTCAAAATCAATGTCAGATGTACAGATTCAAAAACTACGAAAAAAAATAATAATTTTAGGTGAAATTACTGTTGTTTTATCTGTAATTATTCTCTTTTTTGCAGCCTTGTTAGATGCTGGAATTTGATATACCTTCAATTCTAAGTTCGTATCCCCCGTTAATCTTTCCTATTCCATATTTGCATCCGGTCATCTTTGATGCCACAAATAGATTTGTCTCCAAGTGTTTTGATATGTTTTTTAACCTAATTTTAGAAAGACCATCTGCCATACTGGCAGGTACTACAATCATATCTGCTAAATTATCATCTACTCCAAAATCATTTTGAATTATTTTTTCAGATATGTTCTCGGTAAAATCATGAGTTTGAAAATCAAACAATGAATCTATTCCTATTATGGATCGAGAATCTATAGTATATGCAAGAATAGTTGCTCCTTTGTCTAATGCATCATCTTGATTTATCTTGGATTGAACGCTAAACCCATTATTGTGTAATGATTCTGTAATATTGTTTATTTTATCTAAAATATTGTTTTTTGATAATTTTGAATATGAACAAATAAGATCAACGGCATTTGTTGATCTTTTTGATAATAATAATGGAATTACTTTTTTGGAAGGATAAACTATTGCATTAACTATGCCTCCACCCTTAGGATAATACCCTCGCTTAATTACATCAATTGAAAATTCTATTCCCATTCTAGAATATGCTTCTTTTAGAATATGTGAAGTGTAATTAATAGTTGGACTCCATTTCCCATCAGTTCCTCCCTTAATTGTCAAATTTAATTTGGCATTACAGATAGCAAAAACTGGAACTAAAACTTGTAGAATTAGTGAAATACTTCCTGCAGTTCCAACATCTTCTGTCAAACTTGTATTCTTGATTTTTTTTGGAAAAAATTCCAATTCAGATGATCCAATCTCTGCTCCTTTTACATCAGCATTACAAACTTTCTGCAAAATTCTAATTGCTGTAAGATGTTGTGGTCTTAAACCTGTAACTTTTCTATTTTTTCTAATGTTTTCAATTCTTACGGGTTTGTTAATTATAGATGAAATTGTGATTGCACTTCTAACAACCTGTCCTCCTCCTTCTCCAAATCCGCCATCAATTTTTATCATGATTGTATTGTTATGATAGTTTTTTAAAAACACATTTTCTATTGTATTTATGAATGGATTATTGATTGGTAGATTTCAACCATTTCATCTTGGTCATCTTGATGCGTTAAAGTTTGCTCTTTCTAAAACTGAAAACCTCTGGGTAGGATTGGGCAGCTCTAATCTGCCAAAAAGTAAAGATAATCCATTTTCTGCAGAGGAACGAAAAAAAATGATTCTTGATTCAATTGATGATTCTATTTCCTCTAGGATAGAAATTTTTTTCATTCCAGATATGGATAATCACATTAAATGGATTGAAATGATTGATACAATTGTTCCTAATTTTGAAATTATTTTTACAAATGATCCTCTAACAGAAAAATTGTATTCAAAACGAGGAATAAAAGCAGTTTCTATCCCTTTTACCAATAGAGAAATTCTTTCAGGTACGAATATCCGCAATATGATAGTAAATGATCAAAACTGGCAAAATCTGGTTCCAGAAGGAACTAGAAAATTTCTTGAATCTATTAATGCAAAAGATCGATTGAAAATTCTCTAGTTTTAAATAAAGCCCGTAAAGTAACCTCCTTCAGGCGAAATTATTTGGAATATTTAGTCATGTTACCAGGACCAACAAATGTTCCTGAAAGAGTTATGCGTGCAATGTATGTTCCAATGATTAATCATAGAAGTGACGATTTTGTACAACTATACGAACCATGTGTAGAAAAAACAAAACAAGTTTTCAAAACAGAAGGAGATGCAGTATGTCTTTCAGCTTCTGGAACTGGTGCAGTAGAAGCAAGCGTTGTTAATCTAATAAAAAAAGGAGATAAAGTAATAATTCCTGTAAATGGTGAATTTAGTAGTCGTCTTGCTCAGATGATCGAGTGGGCCGGAGGTGAAACTATTAAAATTGAAACCCCACCAGGACAAAGCCCAACTTTTGATCAAGTCAAAGAAGCCTTTGATAATAACAAAGACATCAAGGCATTCTATTGTGTATGGAATGAAACTTCTACTGGAACAATGATAAAATATCTAGATAAAATCAAAGACCTTACTTCACGAAATGACTCTTTCTATGTAGTTGATGGCGTCTCAATTGTTGGCGGTGAAGAACTAGAGATGGATAAATGGGGAGTTGATATTGCAATGACTGGTGCACAAAAAGCATTTGCCTGTCCACCTGGAATATCTCCAATTTGTCTAAATGCTAGAACTAAAAAATACATGATGGATAATCCACCAAATACAATGTACTTTAACTTGCCAAGATATTTCAAATATTACGAAGAATCAAAACATACGCCATTTACACCAGCATTACCACTTTTGTATGCTTATCGTGAAGCATTAGATATAATTTTAGAAGAAGGTTTGGATGCTAGAATCAAACGACATAGAGTTTGTTCTGAAGCTCTCTATTCTGGACTAAGTGCAATTGGTCTAACACCATTTGCAAATGAAGATTCTCGTTCAACAGTAGTTATTGGATTAAATTATCTTGATGGTTTAGAAGACAAGGTATTTCGAAATACTCTGGCAGAAAAGTTTAGAGTATTAGTTGCTGGAGGATTTGGAAATCTCAAAGGCAAAGTATTCCGTGTTGGCTGTATGGGCGAAGTCAATCGTTATCATGTAATGAGAACCATCTCATCTATTTCTTCTACACTGGCAATGATGGGTTATGATACTGACCCTCAAGAAGGTCTCAAAGTAGCTGAAGAAAAACTAAAAGCTCTATAATTCATGTTAACTTAATATTAGGAAATTCGAGATCCT
>JAWVZS010000112.1:0-3931 GCA_033722055.1 Nitrosopumilaceae archaeon | reverse complement strand
GATAATGCTTGAATTAAATTGGTATCAACAGGTGGATATGTTGCCTGAACAACAATACAGTGCTTTGTAGGTTTTTCAGATAATGTAAGTTTACTTTCACCATCGGGAAAAATCCGAACATCTGTTTTTATCAATTTGGCTTTTATCCTCTTTGCCAGTTTTTGTGCTAATTCCTTAGACGCATTACCAGCTATTACTGTATATTTTACCAATAGCTAAAACTGATTGAAGGGTTTCTTAAGTTTTGAGCGTATTATTCGTCTCCAGCATGAAGAATATCCCCCGTTCCATATTGTTCAATTACCTTTTTCCTTTCAGCCTCTAATTTGTTAATTTCTGACTCTTCTCGTTTTTCATCACCTTGGTATATCGTTCTAATGGGCCATGGAATTCTAATATCATATCGCTTGAATTCTTCATACATTATCATTCTCATGTCAGTTTCTACTTTAAACTGTGAACCGTAATCTCTAACATACAGATAGATTGTAAAGTCTAATGCCGAATCATTAAATTCATTAAATCTAACTAACGGTTGATCAATATCTACAGTTATTCCTTTATCACATCCACAACTGGATTTGTTTTCTAATAGATAGGGACATTTTCTTTGAACAACTAAGTGTCTTCCTTTATTGTCAATTGATTCTTTCATGGTACGCTGACCTACTTTGACTAGAATTGAGGCTACTTGCTTTGGATTGTTTAGATATGATACTCCAACATTTACAGCTGCGGGAACCATCTTTATTTCCTTAGAGTAGTTAATTATCTGAGAATTTACTAAATTCCTAGTAGGAATTGTTGCAAAAGACTCGTTGAATGCATTTCTAACAAAAGTAACTCTGGCAGTAATTTTATGTATATACCCATTATACCCTGTATCTAGCTGTACTCTATCTCCTTCCACAATTATCTTGTCTTTTCTAATCATGATATATGCAAACCAATTTTGCATTGTTTCCTGTAATGCTAAACCTACACCTATTGCTAATCCACCAGTAGCTGTTGCTAGTACAAATAAATCAACTCCCCACCAACTTACCACTCCTAGAACTATTGCAGCAAAAATTGCTATTGGTAAAATTTGGGACACTGATTTTGGAAGATCCTTTCTTTTTTTAGCTCCGTATCCTGGAGGTCTATAACCTGGAATTATTGGTTCGTAACCAGCATCTCGTCTTTCTTCTCTCCAAATATCAATTGAGTAAACTTCTTCTGGTGTTTGTCCTGGTTTTAGTGGCTTTCCTGACTCATTATTTCCTGAAATACAATCCTGATAGTATTTTTCATATTTTGCCCTTTCATGTTTTTTCCATACTTTGAAAGGATCATCTACCAATTTGTGAAAACTTCCAATAGGATAACCCTTTGATGTGTGAAACGATTCTAGATATTTCCTACCTTCTTCTGTCTTAAGCTTTTCTTGAAATTCTTCTTCTGATATTTCACTTGGTGGATGTTTTGGTGGAACCCATTTGAATAACTGATGAAACAGATCATTTGGATCATCTTTGAATCCTCTCATTTCCATCCAAATTTCAAAATCATTTTCTAGTGCACTTTTCTTTTCATATTTTCGAATTATTAGTGGAATAATATGTGCAACAGTATATCCGATTACCAGAATATTGATTGTATTTAGTACCTTGGCAAATACATCCGAGGCAGAATCAAATTCTTCATCTGTAAATAATTCAAAAGTCTGAATATAGAAATTAACTGATGATACCAATGCTATGGCAAATAATGGCAAAACTGCAACTCTGATGAATCTTGCTACAAATGGTTTTGTATAGTTCATTTTTTGTTTTCTGGTCCAACTTGCAAAGCTTCTGTAACCTGCAGTAATTGCGATCAAACCTATGATCAGAATAATTACTGCAATTTGCATAGATACTGAGGAAGTAATTAACGCACTAAGACTTTCAAATTCTTTTACTTGACTAGCAACTGTAGTTAGTACTTCATCTTCGGCCAATTATTCTCAATGTTCTTCTCATGAATGAGACGTTAAGGAAGTTTATCAGAATTTTTTACAATTAATATCAAAAATTTTAAAAAATTAGGGTGTTTTTTATATTTAACAACCTAAAATGCATATGTAACATTTAACAATAGTAATCTGTAATAGTACTAAATGACTTATCAAGAAACCGTTTGGGATGAATCACCTTCTATCCGATCATACACTCTTGCCAATTTTCGTGATATTCCACAAATTCAACAATTGTCTGAAGAACACCAGTTTGAAATGGAGGTAGTTGGTAATGTACTACCCTTCAAAGCTAATAATTATGTTGTAGAACAACTAATCGATTGGAATAACATACCAAAAGATCCTATGTTTGTTCTTACTTTTCCTCAAAAGGGCATGCTAAAACCTGATCATTATGCAAAAATGGAATCAACCCTAAAGCGAGGCGCATCAAAAAAAGAAATTGCAGATGTAGCAAATGAAATTAGATTACAACTTAATCCACACCCTGCAGGTCAAATGGAACTGAATGTACCTACTCTCAAAGATGGCACAAAACTTTATGGAATGCAACACAAATACAAGGAAACTTGCCTTTTCTTCCCTAGTCAAAGTCAAACCTGTCATGCATATTGTAGCTTTTGTTTTAGATGGCCACAATTTGTTGGAATGGATGAAATGAAATTTGCTATGAAAGAAGGACAACAACTAATCCAATATGTAAAAGAGCATCCAGAAATTACTGACATTTTGTTTACAGGCGGTGATCCTATGATAATGAAAGCCAAAATGTTTGCAAATTATGTTGATGCATTACTTAGTGCAGATATTCCAAATCTTAATACAATTAGAATTGGAACAAAGGCACTTTCCTATTGGCCATACAAATTTTTGACTGACGGAGATGCTCAAGAAATGCTTGATGTTTTCAAACGAATTACCAAAAAAGGAATTCATCTTGCAATAATGGCTCACTTTAACCACCTGACCGAGTTATCAACTGATGCAGTAAAGAAAGCTATTCAAGAAATTCGTGCAACAGGAGCTGAAATTAGAACACAATCACCATTACTAGCTCATATCAATGATGATGCTGATATGTGGGCTAAAATGTGGACCAAACAAGTTCGTCTTGGATTGATTCCTTACTATATGTTTGTGGTTAGAGATACAGGAGCACAACACTACTTTGGAGTTCCACTTGTAAAGGCTCATGAAATTTTTCGGGAAGCATATCAAAAGGTTAGTGGATTAGGAAGAACTGTGAGAGGTCCTAGTATGTCAGCTACTCCGGGAAAAGTCCAAGTTGATGGTGTAGTTAATGTGAATGGCGAAAAAGTAATGGCACTAAGATTCTTACAAGGAAGAAATCCTGACTGGGTTTACAAACCATTCTTTGCAAAATATGATGAAAATGCTATTTGGTTAGATGACCTAAAACCTGCCTTTGAAGAGAAATTTTTCTTTGAAGATGAAATGAATAAACTCAAACAGAAATAATAGAAATATTGACTAACAGTAAATTTTACCTACCATATAGACAAAAGTATCATACTAACTAAGATTAGTAAATTGGCCCACAATCATAATCCAATGAATGCAGATGAAGTTCTAAAAAAAATTCAAGCAGAAAATATTACTTATCTTAATCTGTGGTTTGTTGATATTTTTGGCGAACTTCATCGTCTTGGTATGCCAAGCTATGCAATAGATAAAAGTAGTTTTGAAACTGGAGTTGAAAAACTTGATGCAAGCTCCATTGTAGGTTTTAAATCTGTAAATAAATCAGATATGATACTAAAACCAGATCCTAAATCTTTTCGAATCTTACCACCTGATTATGATCAAGGTAATCGAAAAAATGCAATAATGTTTTGTGATATTTATGAAGGAAATTCAGCAACTGAGATACGTTATAATCGTGATTCTAGAGGTATTGCTAATAAAGCAACT
>JAWVZS010000111.1:0-3988 GCA_033722055.1 Nitrosopumilaceae archaeon | reverse complement strand
TCGGCAAATCTATGAAGCCGAAAGACAGTATGTAGTTACAAGAGGATTTTGGGACAGCTAGTTCTTTTTTGTAATCTTTGAAAATGATGTCAAAAATAACTCTGTTCGTCCTTCCAAACCTGATTTTGCGTTAAGGCCAGTAATTGATACAATTTCTCCTATGGCGCACTTGTCAATTAGTCTGGCCTGGTTTCTCCATCCTTTGACCCATATTTGTCCTGTATCATCTTCAACAAACATCTCAGAGAGTAGAATTGATTCACCAGACTTTGTTTGAACTTCCTTTCTTTCAGGCATTTTCAAAATAATGGCCTCTATGCAATATTGGTTACCTGCCTTGATTTCATTTATTTTTGTTCTTAGTTGTGATGAGCTTGGAATATTTTCATTATTGTCTAGCTTTCTTACAAATGAATTACTGTCAAGTGTAATTGAATTTCCAAATATTTTTGATGGCATGCATTCAATGACATCACCTTCGTTGAATATCTCAGTAGAATCAGAATAATCTACAATATTGTACATGTTTCTTTTTTCATCAACTACCAAAATCATATTATTTCCATTTTCAGAAGTTGATTTTGAAATAATTCTGCCAATTATTGGCTCTGCTTCTTTTCCACCCTCTATGCTGATCATGGTAGTTTGATTTCCATGAATCTCAATTCCTTGGTTTCCTTGCTTGATCTGTACTCCAATAAGTTTAGCTTTGGCGCCTTGTGAAATTACACTTGGGATGTCATTTTCATTTTTACCCCATAGAACTACTCTCATATTGTTCCCATCTTTTCCCTTTAACATCATTCTTAGTGCTGTTCCTGGCTTACCGCGCGAATTTGTAAAATTCATAGTATTTACCATTCCTTCTATGGTTCCTGAAACAACAATATCTTTTTCTCCTTCTTTTACTTCACTTACATCTTTTGATATTTTGTCAATGGTTGGTATCTCACTACTGTTCTCAATTGTTTCAATATCTGATCCAGAACCTATGTTAATCGTAGGAGAACCGTAAAGGTCAGATTTCACATAAGCTTTGATTATCTTGATCAAATCACCAGGCTTTAGATTTTCTAGCACTGGAAGTTTTGCTTTTTCATCCCATAACTTAACACTTGCAGTAGAATTAGAGTCATACACTGTCATTGTTCTTAGAAAAAACGGAGAACCATCTTTACGGGTATATTCTTTTGCAGGAGAAAAATTCAATACTCTAGTTTCTAATGATATCTCTTTGGCACCTGCATACAGATCCTTTAGCTCCATCTCAAGCTTTACGGGTCCTGATAATGATACTCCATAATCTGCAGCAATTAAGAAAAGCGCTCCCTGATCAGTTAGATACCCTGCACCAATCTTTTCTTTTTTTTGTTTAATTTGTTCTTGAATTGTTTCTTTTGTTAGCTCTGGTTTCTGATCTAATAACTTTTGAATCAGACCCTCAAATTCAGACAAATCATTTTGTTTTAACTAGGTGTATTAATAAAAATTTCATTAACTACATTAGTGACTAGATCGCAATTTGTTCGTGAATTGTATTCGATCAAAGGAATTGTCAAAGGTTTATGGCTCTCTTCGTGCAGTTGAACATCTAGATCTATCTGTAGATTCGGGTCAAATCTTTGGGTTCTTAGGTCCAAATGGTGCAGGAAAATCTACTACTATCAAATTGTTAACTGCGCTTATCCCTCCATCTGATGGATCTCTTGAAGTCATGGGAATAGATGCAGTCAAAAATCCTCTTGATGTGCGCAAAAAAATTGGTGTTGTTTTACAACAACCAAGCTATGAACCAACATTATCTGTTGAGAAAGCACTAGAGAAATATGGTATGCTGTGGGATGTGCCAAAACATGAAAGGAAAAAACGTGTGAAGTACTTACTTGAGGCATTTGACCTTCAACACATTAGAAAACGAAGAAATGAGGATCTTTCTATAGGTCAAAGAAGACGTGTACAAGTAGCACGTGAATTTATGCATGATATGGATTTGCTTTTCTTAGATGAGCCTACAGTGGGATTGGATCCTGCTGCAAGAAGAAAATTATTTGATTTTTTAAAAGCCAAAGTAAAAACTGGGTTAACGATATTTTATACAACTCACATTTTAAGCGAAGCAGAATATCTGTGCGACAAGATTGCGATTCTAGACAAAGGCAAATTACTTACAGTAGATTCACCTGAATTAATAAAAAACAAGTTTGGAAATAAAAAGACAATAACCATTACCGTAATACAGGGTAAAGGCATTTCAAAATTACTTTCAGGTATTCAAGATGCCCAAATAGATTTTCAAAATGAAACAAAAATTATTTTGGTCACTAGTAAAACGGAACTTGTATTACAAAAAATTCTCAAGATACTAAATGAGAATAATATAAAAATTGAAGATATTTCTATTATCCCAACTAATTTAGAAGACATATTTTTACAGATAGTACAAGAAAATGCATCCAATAATTAGGCTAGTCAATAGGAATCTTACAATTTCTCTGAATCCAGGTTTTTTGATATGGCAAATAATCTTTCCAATAATCTACATATTTGTTGCAGGATTTGCTTATACGTCTCTGATTCAAGAGGTTCCGTTTGTTGACAAGAATCTTGACTATCCAACATATCTTGCAACAGGAATGATTGGCTTTAACATAATGAATAGTACTCTTGTTTCTGGCATTATAATCTGGAATGATAGAAAACATGGTATGTTTGAGCAGATAATGTCTGGTCCTTTTACTAGGGCACATTATGTTTTGAGTAATATATTCACCATAGGAATAGTTGGCTTGGTTAGTGCCACACTCATTGTATTAGTTGGATATCCTGTTTTCTTTGATTCTGTGGAATTTTCATTTTTTACAATACCGCTGATTGTTTTTGCTTCTGTTTCTGGTGCGGTACTGTTTGGCTCAATTGCATCTATAATTTCTACTCGTTTGCAATCAAGTGAGGGATTTAATGTAATAATAAACACTGTATTTCTTTTCTTTGCGTTTGTCAGTACAGCATTTTATCCTGCAGAAGGCGCACCGGAACCATTAGCTACTGCATTTTATCTTAACCCGTTAACATATCTGGTTGATGTTATACGCGCAGGTGTGTTTGCACAGATTACTGAGCTTGTTGTACTGGAAATGACAATATTGGTTGTTTTGGCGTCTATTCTTTTTGTAATAGCAAGTAAACTATTAACAAAATTGGACTTTTAATCTTTAAATTTTTCAAATAATTTGTTAATCTCTTTTATTATTTTCAATTCATTATAATCAATCAAATTTAGATTTGGTATGACACAATGTCCTCCAATTATTCCAGGATACATCTTTGGTCTGTTGCCTAAAAACTCATGAATTTCATCGGCAAACTTCCACATTTCGTCATAGTCTATTTTTTCTTTGTCGCAAATCATCTTAGTAATTTGTGCATAATTTATCAGCCAACCATAGTATGTGGTATCTACTAGTATCTTTGCCAACTCTGCAGTTTTAGTACTTGTCATCCATTGAATTTTTTCAAATCTTTTTTCAATATCTGCTTTAAGATAATCAGTAATTTTTTCAAAATCAGTTGCAAAAAACTTTGTGTATCTTTTGATATCTTCTAGAAATCTTCTGTGGACTCCTCTTACAGGTGAGTAAAAGACAGGAATTGTTATTTTATCTTGTATCTGTTTAGTTGTTCCTGGTTTTACAGTGGAATGTATGATAATTGCCTTGAGGTTTTCGAACTGTTTGGCTTTATTCAACGTTACAGTTTCGAAACTATCCAACTCACCAGGTAGGCATATGTGCAAAATTTCTTCATCTTTAATGTCTGAATCTTTACTGTATTTCCTTGATTTTGATTTGTCACTGTCTATTCCTACGCATTGTATGTTTCTTTCAGATAATAGATCAAATATGGTAGTACCGACTTCGCCCATTCCTAGAATTATGTCAGTCATGATTTAGTTTTCTGATAGATTTGATACTATATGCTTTTACCTATC
>JAWVZS010000110.1:0-4052 GCA_033722055.1 Nitrosopumilaceae archaeon | reverse complement strand
CCCCCGGGCGGGCGCCCCCCCCGCGGGGCGGGGCCCCCCACCCCCCGGCCCTGCGGGCGGGGCCCCGGGCGGTGGGTGAGAAAAAGATGGAGGTGGAATAAGAACTAAGGAAAAAGAATACAGAAGATTACTTGTAGGTAGGATGGCACGAGGAAAACATACCATAGGATTACTAGAGTTAGGGTTGGTAGTAAAAGATGGTAAAAGTCATGTAAAGGCACCTGCAGATCAATACAGATTATCACTACATGGAATTTTGTATTGTTTGGATGTTTTAGATCTTTCAGATAAACAAATAGATACTATGGCACAAAAATATGCAAATATTTTGCCAATGGTTTTTGGAAAATGGAATTATCTTAAAGAAAATGTAGGCAATGAAGTATATAGGTTAAAAAATCTAGCAGGGGGTTTATTCATGGACAATATCCAAATTGCTAAAATTTCTAATTTTCCTGTATATGAGCTTATGACATATCTTAATGTAAAATATCAAAATAACTTTGAAAAAATAGAAGAAGAAGATCTTGCAAACCAAATTTCTTATTGGTTTTATACCAATTTGCTAATTCCAACTAAATTTAGGGCTACGGTAAAAGCATCATCATTAGAAGTCAAACAATGGAAAAAAATAATCCAAAATGATTCTCAAATTAAAGATTGGTATTATGGTTTTGTAAATGAAGCCATTAAATTTTATAATTCTAGATTTAACAAGTTAAAGAAATTAGAAAAATAATTCTAAGCATATTGAGAAACTACTTGTTCTAATTGTTCAAACGAATAAGGTTTGTTTATAGTTGTAAGAAGAGACATGTTTTTGGCTTTCAAGTGTTTGTTTTCATCTATTGCATATGCAGTGATTAGTACAACTTTAGCATTAGAATCATGTTGTTTAATTTTAAAAAATGCATCAAAACCATCCATTTTGGGCATTTTTACATCCATAATTGTAAGATCTGGATTGATTTCTTTGTATTTTGAAACAGCATCTTGCCCATCTTCGGCCGTAACTACGTCATAGCCTAAGCTCTTTATCATGTAAGCCGTGTTTTCTAGTAAATCTATATCATCATCAACCAATAGGATTGTTTTTTTTGCTGACATGCGAGAAATCTTGTATTAGTTGTGATAAAAGTTACTAAAAATTGTTCTTTTTAGTTAAATCTTGTGGCAAACTGATGGTAAACTGAGTAGGATTGTTTTTGGCTGAAATTGTTCCATTATGTTGTTCTATAATATTTTTACAGGTAGAAAGACCAAGACCTGTACCTTTATGTTTTGAAGTAACTAATGGATCAAATATTCTTGTGAATATACTTTCGGGGATTCCAGAGCCAGTATCTTCAATTACTATTTCAACATGATTGTTTTTCTTGTTTATTGAACAATGTATTTTTCCTGGATTATTTCCTATTGCTTGAATTGAATTTAGAAATAGGTTGATAAAGACAACCTCTAATTTTCTAGGATCACCGATTATTTTAATCTCTGAAGTTGGAATTGAAAGTGAGATATTTTCAGGTATTTTTAAAGAACTCTTTGCTTTTTCAAGTATTTCTGTTACATTAACTTGTTGTGTATCCAAAGGAGTTTTTCTTACAAAGTTCAAGACATCGTTTATTTGATGAGACATTCTATCAATTGCTCTATTCATTCTGTTAACCACTTCTTGTAATTCAGAATCCAGATTAACATTTTTTTGCAATATATCAGATGAGCTTTTGATTATTGCCAATGGATTTTTTAAATCATGTGCCATACTTGCAGCTAATTCACCAATTGCAACTAGTCTTTCTTTTTTTATTTTTACATCTGCTTCAGCTAATTTTTTTTCAGTATCAATAAGCTTTTGAAGATCTTGTGACATTTCCTCAAAGGATTGACTGATTGTTCTAATTTCATCAATTCTACTTTTGTTAATTTTTACATCAAAATTTCCTCTAGAGATCGAATGAGCTACTCTAGTCAATTGTTTCAGAGGAGACGAAACAGTAGTTGATATTAACAAGCCGCCTATGACCGAAGCAATCATGCCTGCAATAGAAACAGCTAGTATAGAATCACGTAAGACAATAAATTCCTGAACAATAGATGAGCTATTCTGCTCAACTACTGCTACCCAGCTAAATCCTGCAAAGGTTCTGTATCCAGTTGATTTGGCATACGAAATTAAAAGAAAATCATCTACTTTATCTTCTAATTCAAAAAAGCCAATGTCAGGTCCTTGTTTAATTTTTTGAAAATATGGAAGAGATGATTCAGAAATGGAAATTTGTTCGTGTGAATAAATTGTATTGCCATTTCCATCTAAAAGTAAGACATCACGACCCTGGATTGTGATTATTCCTGTCTCTTCTGCAAAACCAGTCAGTAGACTATCCAAGTTTATTACAACTCTTAATACTCCAAGAAAATTGCCATCAGTATCGTCTATTCGGAATGCAAAATCAATTGAATGTGTTTCATAGTTTTTATCGTAATGAATCTTGCCTAGATACTGTCCATTTTCTTTTGTAATTTGCCACCATTCTTCATCACTTTGCATATAATCTGATGTTCCAGTAGCTAAAGCAACATTAGCGCCATATGCATTAGTTATGAAAAGCTCTTCTACAACATCATAGTTGTATTCATCGTGATAAAATCTAATAATACTCGAAAGCTCTTCAGTTAGTATTTTTTCTAATTCATTTCCAATAAAGGGTGTAGATTCTGAATAGGATATTTCCTGTTCTTTAATGTTCAAGTATGCCTTAATGTCTTGAATTCTCTGAAATTCCTTATTGGAGTCCTTCAGAGCCATATGAATTAGTTCTAGATTTGTTAATGCTTGAAAATCAAAAATTCTATTTTCTATGTGTTTATCTAATCCTTGAATCATGTTTACGGCAAATCCTTGATTTCGTGCACCTAACAATTCTTTAATTTCATTTACACTAAGATCAAAAGCAACCAAACCAACAATTGTGAAAGTAAGAGATATTGCAAAAATTACCAAGATAATTACTAAAGATATCTTCATGTGATGTTACAGCCCTGAATTACAAACTGAATTTAAAGATCACTAATTTGATTACAGGAAAAGGCATGCCACAAATTACAAGATATCACCAAATAACAAAAACAGTATCAGGATTTCAATGAGTCCTTTGAGAGGAAAAACTTCTGTGAATATATCTATGATAGAAGAGTCATCCCTATTTCCTGCCCAGACCAAAAAAACTCCCTTTACAGATTATAGAAGTAACCTCTCAAAGAGTCTCTTTTATGCATGTTCAATATGTGAAGGGCCACTAGTTCCTGTTTCATACTGTACATTTTGTAAAAAAACTTCGCTAAGAGTATGTACTAGATGTAACTGTACTAGAGACATTCAAAATCACGATAGTTGTAAAAGCTTGTTGTCGTTTGCTGGAATAATTTTTAAAAATAAAGATGGTTTTATTCAGTAAGAACTACTGAATAACTAACTGTGAATGGTGTTTCATTCATAGTATGAACTGCTAATGCATTACCAGAGAAAACCCATGAACCTGCTGACTTCTTTGGATCAACAAATACCAATCCATAGAATGTTTTACCGTCTGGTGTCCATGTAGGCTGACCTTGTTGGTGTTTTGGAGATATTGGTCCAATTAGAGATACTAGTTGTATTGGTTCTGAAGCATCATATGTAAGATGTCCTGCATATGGTTTGTCTCTAGGTGGTAAAATTACTGCTAACTGATGTTTTTCATGTCCTACTCCAGGATCTTGTGATGAAACCATTGTTCCACGGTATACCTTTTGGTTGTCTACTCCATGTTCAGTATATGAAATTGAGTATGTTACAGTAAATGGCTTTTCGTTCATTGTATGAACTGCTAAAGCATTTCCTGTAAATTGCCACACGCCAGCAGAGTTTTGGTTATCAACAAATGTCAAACCAAAGATTGTTTCACCATCTGGTGTCCATGTAGCTTGACCTTTTGCCATTCCTTTAGCTAGTGGACCATGTAAGGCAACCAGTTGTATTGGTTCTGATGCTGAATAAGTTAGCTGGCCACGGT
>JAWVZS010000109.1:0-4061 GCA_033722055.1 Nitrosopumilaceae archaeon | reverse complement strand
TATCAAACTCTTATTTGAAATTGTCTTTAAACATCAAATGTTTGCTCTTGTTGTGGCGATCCACGATTAATCAAATACAACAAGATTCCAGCTACTGTGACTCCTATTCCCATCAATCCTACAAAGGTCCCAGTATGCTTTATTGTGCGTAAAAATTCATCACTTTCTGGTGTAGCATCAATAGAATAAAACGCAACTAGTCCCAAAATGAACATTATCAGTCCCACACCGATTATTGCTGACCCTATCTTCATGAATTAAATTTCAAGATTGCTAACTAATAAAGCCCAATATTCTTTTTCAGAATTGTTTTAGCAAACTATTTTAACAAAAAATACATTTAGAATCTATGAAACTTTTTCTTATTTTTGGAATAACATTACTTTTTACTGGCGCTCTATTTGGTACGGCATTTGCTCAAAGTACCTATGAGATTAATATTCCATCTGGTGCATCTGACCCAACCGCTCCATATTTTTGGCAGGTAGAAAAAGATGGCAGCACCACAGGTGAAATTGAAGTTCATCTGGGAGATACTGTATCATGGGACAATGCAGATACTGCACCACATACTGTTACTTCTGGTACTCCAGAAAATGGTCCTGATGATATTTTCGATAGTAGCTTATTTCCACCAGGACAATCATTTCAACATACATTTACTGAATTAGGAAATTATCCATACTTTTGTCTAGTTCATCCTTGGATGGTAGGTGAAGTTATGGTAACTGAAGGTTTGTCAATTCTACCAAAGGTCGGCAAAAGTGTAGGTGATGGAATGACTACCTTTGATTTAGAATACAGATATAGCAAATTAATTGATAATCCTTCAATTAACCTGGATAAAAAATCCATTACCTTTGAGCTAATTGGAAACGCAAAAACCACCAATCATAACCTGTTTCTTAAAATGCCGTCTGCATTACTAGATGGACCATATGTGATTTGGGCAGATGGTAAAAAGATTGACGAGTTTGAACATAAAATGGATGGTGAGATGAATCTGCTTACAATCCCATTGACTGAAAAAACAAAACAACTAACTATTGTTGGAACTTCTGTCGTTCCTGAATTTGGAATACTTGCCATGGCAATTTTGGCAATTGGAATAATCAGTATAATTGGATTATCCAAGAAAAGCTATATCATGCGATTCTAATCGATTATGATAAAATTTTTAAAGACCATATAATTATTGCAATTATTCATTAATATTTATGAAATAATTTCTTAATTAGAAAAAATCTATATAGTAATAATATAGATCATATAGAAAAACACTAAATATTATGCATGCGTATATTATACACTGTCAATCTCATGTTGACAGAGATGCAGTAGAAGCAGCCAGTTACCTCTTAGCGGTACTGCACGATGGAAACATTGTGTGTGGCGACAATGGTTGTCAGTGGTGTCTGCATGGGCATCATCTGTAGGTGCGTAATTTACGCATCACCTACTGCATTGCCTTTTTTCTGAACAAAAATTCTCACATTATGGAATATTTTGATTAAAACGTGTAAAGAAAAAACCACAAAAATCGAAGCTTAACTTAAGTTGTTTTTTTATAGTTGACAACAAGTACAGCAAAATAACAAAAATTAGGTGAGATCGTGCAAGTACTAACACTGCCAGAAACAATTTCTCAGATAGAGCACCTAATTGATGAAGGCAAAGGCGATGCAGGAAGATTATATTTTATTTTAGAATCACTACAGAACAACAAAAAACTATACCGTTCAGATGAAAAATATCTTGAAGCAAAATTACAAGCTACATTTACAAGAGTCACTCCAAAGTCTAAACCAACAAATCTTCCCGTTTTAGAAAAAATAAAAAATCTAATGGATTCAGGAGCAGGTGATCCTGGAAGATTACAACATATTCATGATACTATAGCAAAAGGCAAAGTATTGTATCACTCTGATCAAGTGTATCTTGAAAGCAAACTAAATGAAATTGATTCCGGAGTTGACAACAATGTAACTATACAAGAAACCTCTCTAGAAAAACCAGAACCTGTTATTGAAAAACCAAAAGAATCTTTCAATAAACCAAAAGAAGTTATCCCAACAAAACCCAAAGGAGCCTTACCAAAAGGTTGGGAGTCTGAATCAAAAGAAAAAGAAAATGAAATTAATAAAAAATTAAAAGTAGAAGAAGAAAAACTACAACAACAAAAACAATTTGCAACAGATTTAGAGTCACAACGTCAAAAATTATCCCAACTGGTAACAACAAGACAAAACTATGAAAAACAAATTAAAGAAGAAAAATCTAAACTAGAATCTCAGATTAGTCAAGAAAGAGAAAAAATTGCTCTTCAAACGCAACTATCTGAACAAATCGCTAAACAAAAGAAAGAACTTGAAAAAGTAAAAAATGAAAGAAATACCATTCTCAAAGCAATTGAAAAAGAAAAGTCTCTTCTAGTAGAACAAATCCAAAAACAAAAAGACGAACTAAACGAGGCAAAACTAGAGCAAGAAAAACTCGAAAAACAGGTTCAATCTGAGCAAAAATCTATCTCTGAAATGGCAGAAAAGCAAAGAATTAGGCTCACAGAGCAAGCAAACTTGGCCCATAAGATTAAACAAAAACAAACAGAACTTGAAAAAACAAAGCAAGAATATCAAGAGATTGCCACTCAGGTAAAACAAGAAAAAAAGAAAGTATCTGAAGCTGAAAAACTAAAGTCTACTATTAAAAAACAAGAAAATGATTTAATCAAAGCAAAAGAAGACCGTCTTAAATTAATTGAACTGATTGCCAAGGAAAAAGAAAACATTGCAGAAAAAACTAAACGAGAACAAGCAAAGCTCAAAGAACAAGCAAAACTACAAAAACAACTCAAAAAAGAGGAAGAGTCTTACAAGAAATTAAAGCAAAAGCGAGAAAAAATTGAAAAAGAAATCAAACAAAAACAAAAGCAATTAGAATCAGAACAAAAACAACTCAAAAAAGAAATTACTCAAAAAACAAAGAAACTAAAAACACTCAAACCAAAAAAATCAGCTAAAAAGTCATCTACTAAATCTAAAAAATCAAAACCAAAAAAATCTAAAAAATAACTATTCTGACAGTTTCGTGATTAATTCCTCTCCATTACCAATAGGAATTAAAACACAACGTACTTTGGAGTTTGATTTTATTTCTTGTTCAACTTTGCTCATTTCCTCTCTATATTTTTCAGGATACAACATGTTGTCAATTAGAATTATCCCTCCTACTTTGGTCATGGGCAATATGAGATTAAAATAATTTAGAGTATTTTCCTTGTCTGCATCAAGCAGTACAAAATCAAATAATGACTCAAATTCTTTTTGATTTTTCATTGATTCTAAAACATCTATTGCATAACCATTCTTTATTGAAATTATATCATCTACTTTAGCTCTTGCAAAATTTTCTTTGGCTCTTTTTATTTTAGATTCGTTTGCCTCTATTGTAATTATTTTGCCAGAGTTTTGTTTTATTGCCTCTGCACACCATATGGTGGAATATCCAACTGATGTTCCTATCTCAAGCATGTTTTTTGCCTTTCTTGAGTGCAAAAGAAGGTTGAAAAACTGCCCAGTATCTTTGGTAATGGCAAGCATCCTGTCTTCTCTTTTAACGTCGATTTTGCGCTCTTTTTCAAGATTTGATCTATTTTCTAATTCATCAAGAACCTTTACCAGAGAGTCGTTCATTGTTAATCTAGATATCTGAAATAAATTAATCCTTACCGTTAACTATACATGCAATTTCTTTTTGGTTTAGTTTTGATTTTTTGTGTGCTTGTTCCAACGTCAGCTTATGCATCTGAAATCTATTTGGTATCTGAAAAACCAGTATATTCTCCAAATGACTGGATAAAGATCTTTGTAGATATTGATGGATATACTGGCGAAGAGGTATCTTGGAAAGCAACAAAGCCAGACGGCTCTATTTCTCAAGGCATACTGACTAATATCAAAGCGTCCCAGACAACTCATACCATAACTAGAACTGCATTTGATCACCAGTTTGGCACATGGTCTATAGAATATTTTCATAATGATGCTACTGCAAAAATAGAT
>JAWVZS010000108.1:0-4064 GCA_033722055.1 Nitrosopumilaceae archaeon | reverse complement strand
TTAATTTCTGGACTAATTCTATCTATGTACAACATTGTAGATCTAAAATTATTATTTAATTCGTTAAACATTCCAATCATATCTGTTAGCTATAATGAAACATCTGGTATAGAAGAAGCCATTAAATCTCATTTTCCAAAGTCATATGAAAAAAAACTAGAGTCATACCGTAACTTGGTAAATAGGGAAAAAATTACTCTAAAAACAGGCTATGATGTATTTGTTAGACATGAAGGCTGCACATTAAATGAAGTCTTATTACTTTTAGATTCATTAACACTACAAGGCGTAATGCCTGAACCCTTACGAATTTCTCAACTTTTAGCTAATTCACTTTTAAGAAAAGACTAGCCTTCTGAAGCTGATCTTCCGCCATCTACATTCAATATTGTGCCGGTTACCCATTTTGCTTCATCTGATGCAAAAAATAATACTGCATTTGCAACATCTTCTGGCTCACCTATTTTACCTAAAGGTAATCTTTCTTCTAGCACTTTTCTGGCTTGAGGATCCTCGAGATATGGTTTTATCATTCCTGAATTAATAATTCCAGGATTAACACAATTACATCGTATGTTTTTTCTTGCATATTCAACTGCAATTGATTTTGTAAACATGGATATTGCAGCTTTCGTTGATGAGTAAACTGCCAAGTGAACTCGCGGAATTGCTCGCTCACTAGATATTGAACCAATGTTTACTATGCATCCATTTTTGTTTTCTGACATTTTTCCTAGCACTGCTTTTGTCATGTTAAAGACTCCTTTCATGTTTACATCGATTAATTTCTGAATTTCTTCATCTTGCATTTCATGAAAATGGACAGATTCGTTTATAGCTCCGGCATTATTTACTAATACATCTATTCTGCCATATTTTTCTACAACTTGTTCTGCAAGTTGGAGTGTTTGAGATTCATTTGTTAGATCACATGGCAATGATACAGTATTTTCTTGATTGCCGGAGTTTTTTCTAACTTTTTCTAATTTTTCTAAATTTCTTGAAACTAAAACTACTTTAGCTCCTTCATTGACAAATCTTTTGACAATGCCTTCTCCAATATCACTTGAGGCGCCTGTTACAATAACTATTTTGCCGTCTAATCGCATATTTTATAGTCGACATTAATGCTTAAAATCATTTTGCAAATTCGCATTTTTAGAATATTCCTTTAGGAATGATAAAATCCCTGTATAGTCTAGATCTCCAAATCCTTTCTCAGTAGCTTGCTGGTAAATTGATTCTGCAACTGATGTCATTGGGAGTTTTATGCCAAAAGATTTTGCTGTTTCATTAATTGTAGTAAGGTCTTTTTTTAGATTTTTGAGTGTAAATGTGGGCTTGAATTCATCTTTTATCATTTTGTATGCTTTGTTTTCACTCATGCCTGTTTTGAAATATGTAGAATTTAGTATTTTCAAGAAAATTTCTGGATCCACCGATACACTTCGTGCTAAAGTTATTCCTTCAGAAAGTGCGATTGCTAACATTGCGATTTGCAAATTCATTGCAAGCTTTACTGAATGAGCAGTACCATTTGGTCCTAAGAAAAAATTTTTGCTTGCAATTGCATCAAAAACTGATTTGAATTTATCATAATCTTTTTTATTTCCTGCAGCCATTAAGACCAATTCTCCTTTTATTGCTACGTTTGGTCCTCCCATTACTGGAATATCTAACATCGCAATTTGATTTTCTTCAAATTTTTTTGCAATTTTCTTTGATTCGATTGGATTAATCGTACTCATATCAGCTACACATAGATCATGATGTTTTCCTTCTATGATTCCATCTTTTCCAAAAGATACATCTTTTACAGCTTCTGCATCTTTTACTATAGTTATAACCAAATCTGAATTTTTTGCAACTTCTTTTGGAGAATCATAAACAGCCGCACCGTTTTTTTCTAGTTCTTTTGTTTTTTCTTTTGTTCTATTAAAAACCCCTAATTGAAAATTATTTCTTAATAGATTCAGTCCTACTGCATTTCCTAGCATTCCTATTCCTATAATTCCAATTTTTACCATTTTGAATAATCCATTTTTTCTATTTTATTGATCTTTCTATTTTCTTTCTTCATTTTGTAATTTCCATTCTGAATTTCCAAATCTTGATGCTGTAAATTCTAAATGTCCTATGACTCGTTCTCCTTTTCTTACCATGGCATAGTCAGCTTTATTCATACGAAAAATTCTTTCTTTAGGTTTGTATCCGCCTTCTATTACCTTTACCTTGAATCTTTTACTTGCTTTGATGATCAATTTTCTTGCAACATGAACATCTCCCATCCAAGAAAACATTTCAAACTCTCCAAAATTTTGTGTTTGAATAGAATAACCATATAATCTAGCCTCAAATTTTCCTTTTTGATTCTCTGATTGCTCATTTAGCCAATCTACAACCTCTTTTCCGTGTCCTTTTTCCACTCCAAATGTTTCTGAATCTTTCATTGTCTATGTGATTTGATTTTCTGAATCATAAAAATCATTTTTTATCTTCTGTTAAACTAAAATAATGAATTTTCTAATGGTATCTCATGCTGACAGTAGATTGCAAAGAAGTTTTATCGATTAAAACTGAATTAGCAGTATATGTTTCCGATCAAATAGCTGCAGTCCCATCATTAAAAATTAACGAGTTTATGCTTTCACCTATAGATGATGAACCTGTAGATCACGAGTTAGCTATTACTGCAATAAAGGAATTTTTGGATTCTATTGGAGAAGGTCGTAACTTTGCAGTAATATCATCTAATAATATAATTCAAATTAAATCCATTTCTGGCAAAGAAATTGTTCGTGATCCGAAACCGCCTGGAGATATGTTCTCTTGCTCTCATTGTGGTTTTGTGACAAGGTATGAAGTTGAACACCAAAACCATATGAAAATTCATTATCTTTAATTCTTGAAAACTCTGATCCACCTTTGTTTAAAAGCCATTTCTGGAAATTTTAATGTAAATACATACTCTGGATACTGTGTCTCGTATTCTTTTAGATAACTATATGCTACTTCTTGTGTTCTAAAAACTGTACGTAACTTTTCTTGTTTTATTTTTTCATTATTGATATTTGCAATTATGATTTCAAAATTTTTTGTTTGTGTATATTGTTTTGTAGTAAACAACCATAGCATTCCAAACACTAAAACAAAGAAACCTGTAATGATACTATCAAATATTTTTTGCACAATTTGATTTTAAACAGGATCTTTATAAGGTCTAATCACATATTACTCATATGAATAATTCTACAAAAAAGAGCCCTAAGATCTACTGTGAAAGATGCGACTCTATTTTCCAATCCCGTGAGCAATTTGAAAAACATTTTGATTCAATGCATCAATCCAACGTATCTTGCGAATCTTGTCCTATTGATACTGTTATTTCAAAATTAATCGGTTTTTTTAAGAAAAAGCAAGATATTTGATTTGGAATAAGTTTTTTAAACAAAATTACGCCTGATTTTTTGTGAACAAAAAAGGAATCATAGTAGGTGGTGTTATTGCAGCCGTAATTATTGGAATAATTGCTTCGTATTCTATGTCTTCGACATCTGAGACGCTTAATTTGGATATGAATAGAATGCACGGTACGATTTCGACTTCTATGGGATCTCCTGTTTTAGGTAATCCTGATGCTCCTATTACTATAGTTGAGTTTGGTGATTATCAGTGTCATCAATGCTATAACTGGTTTCATAATACCAAACCAGCAATAAAGGAAAATTATATTGAAACTGGAAAAGCAAATTTGGTTTTTGTTGATTTGGCCTTTTTAGGTCGTCATTCTCCAATTGCTGCTCAAGCAACTTATTGTGCTGAAGATCAAGGCAAATATTGGGAATATCATAATCTTTTGTACAATTCTCAAGAATCTCAAATTGATGGTGGATGGGCAAACTCAGAACGACTAAAAGCATTTGCATTTAATCTGGGACTTGATATGGAATTGTTTGAAAGCTGTTTGGATTCAGGAAAATACTCCCAACGAGTTCAGTATAATATTCAACAAGCAAAAGATCATGGCGCTCGAGGAACTCCAACGTTTTACATAATTGGACCTA
>JAWVZS010000107.1:0-4070 GCA_033722055.1 Nitrosopumilaceae archaeon | reverse complement strand
GATAGTCAGCTTTACCAAAAGATCCAAGAGTAGTAAAAACAGACGGTTGTACTATAATCGAATCTCGAGGTATTGTTCCAGCTAGTGCACCTACATCAACTTTTGCTAGAAATGATTGTGTAGAAAACGGAGAAAGAATTATTGGATTTGCATTATTTTGCCACATCAAAGTATTTTCAGTGGGGCATTTCCAATAATTTGTACCTGGTGGAGAAATATTTTCAGGATTACAATTGTCAGATCCCCCATTATCAAAAACCTGATCATTGTTTTGTGCACCTGGAGGGAATGCAGCAATTACCACTTTGCTTATCTCCATAGTAGCATTAGTAGGGTTAACTACATTGATTCCCCATAATGCTTGGTCAGAAGAATATCCATGTGGGGATGGGATCAATGAGAATATCTCCGGCCTATTTAGTAAATCCTTAGATAATGCAATCAGTGTTCCATCATCACCTCCATCAATCTGAAATGTTACCGAATCAGTAGAATTAGCACTTTTGTAAACAGTACCAGTAACTGGCTCTACGCCAGTAGCGTAAGTACTAAAGGCCATATTGGTGCCTAGAGGACCTGAGACTTCAGCATTCCATTTAAACAAGACAGTGTCTTTTGGATCTAGATTTGCAGAGCTTACAGAAGTAAGTTCAGATGCAATCAAACTTGACGGCTTGTTAGTATAAGGCGGATTGGCAGCAGGGCTGACAGACTCTAATGGAAAATCAGCAGTATTTGTAACAAGCATTGCAATAGTAACATTTTGTCCGGATATCACGTCTGGAGGTATTGTAAATAGTTGTGAACGTAAAACATTACTGGAGCCTGTCCCACCTACATTCAATTCTGTTTTTTCTATTGTACCATATGTTGATACAACTTTGATATCATAACTATCAGGAATCATTGTTAATGGCAATGACGAAAGTATCTGAGAGCCATACCCACTTGGAATGTATGCAGAATCAGACGGAATTGAAAATCGCGTAGCAGGTTCATCTGTTAATGTTTTATTTATTATCCAGATACTAGTAATTTCAACAGGATTCTGACCGTGATTATTTACAAAAAGCTCTAAAATGTTATTTTCATCAGTATTTGCTCCGATACTAAATCTTTCTTGTTGTTTTTTAAGCTCAGTATTAGAAATCTTTCGCTGTGTATCTACAATATCAGTTTGTGCATCAAGTGCCAATGCAAGCGCAGAAAATCCTGCAATCATTAAAACTGTAAAAAATAAAGCACCTACAACAGTTGAAATCCCACGTCGATTTCTTGATTTTGTATGTAGTTTCATCTTGCATCCCCACTCTCAATAACAAATTCTGCAAAATCCAGCACACCTATGTCCAAAAGTATTCTGATACCATCATTTAATGAAATGTCAGAATCATCAGGTCCTAATTTTATTATAATATCTGCTGTTCCACCACTTGGTATCTCATTTTTTCTCTGATGAAGACTAGAAGTATCTTCAGGAATTACAGAAAACATGCCATCTGCTGGATATTTTCCTATTCCCGAAACATCATTAGTGTTAGCATCAAGTTGAACATCTTTTGTATTAGAATCCCAAGAATGTGGAACATTGTTAATTATAACTGAATGTAACAGTATAGAATCAATACTGTCATTTTTGAGTTTTAGTACAAGAAATTCTGTTCCTGTATTATCAGGTATTACACCTACATTATCTTTGCATGTAAATCCACAAAGCATACTAGGGCTTGCAGTATTACTATTATCTAATGGATTCATACTAAGCAGATTAAATGAATCTCTAGTATCATATGCTAAAAGACGAACAGATTTGGTACTAACATCAGATGTAGAAATACTACTAACTGCTCCTGATACAAATGCATCATTCATAAAATATGCAAGAGTGGCAGATCCTGCAACTGTAATTGACATCAACAATAATGTACTAATGACTTCAGTAATTCCTCTACGTGTTTTGCCAAATTTTGATTTTTGTTTTATTAAAATCATAAAAATCACGTATTATATGGTACCGCCACTGTTGCAAAGAAGTTACCTCGACTTGTTGTTATAGAAATTTTGTAATCTGCATCTACATAGTATGGATCATCCCAAGTTCCACTTCCAGTTTCAAGATCAGCTGTAAGTTCAAGAGTTTTTTCTCCTTTAAGTAATAGTAATGGTTCAACTGGAGAAAGTAAAGAGAAAACATCTACTCGCTTGACAATAAGCTCCTGAGTATCTGCTTTAACTATACTTATGGTATCTAATGTTGAATCAACAGAACCAACATTAAGCAATGTTATAGTTAGATTATTTGTTCCTGGTTCAAAGTAGACATGTTCAAAAACAATGTCTTCTCTCAATCCATCATTTCTTGTAGAATCATGAAAACTTAGATCATAGTTAAAAGCATTAATCTCATCTAATCCATTAAACAGAATTATGGAACCAATTGAGCTTACAATTCCCAAAACAACTAAATTTCCAATAACTTGACTTAGACCACGTCTTTTTTTGAAAGAAATCATTTGCCTTCTCCAAATTCATCAGTAAGATAGCGTTGTACTTCTGAAGTTACAGAATCAACATCAGATTTTGAAATTATTGTAACACCATATGCTTTTGCGATATTGTATGCCCTTTCTTTTACAGTATTATTGGTAAGAAAGAATATGTTTTTTTGTCCTATATCTAAAATTGCCACTAGTATAGGGTTAAGATCAGATTCATCAATAATATCAGCCTTGTTTTTAATAAAAAATAGGATAGACTTGCCTGTTATGTCATTTTTTGCATAAAATGGAATTGTGTGTATGTTTCCACTTCTTCCTGTAAGTGAGTAATTTTTATGAACAGAAAAGTTATGCACATGCAATAGTGATGAAAGTACATCAATCAGATTAGAAGACTCTGGAGTTTCAAACGATTCTTCAGATTTTAATGAATAAGAAAATGTGGGGAAAAACTTTGCAGCATTAGTATCAAAATCATGATCATAATTTCTACAATATAATCTGATAATTACATTATCAAATTTTTCATGACAGGAATAACACTGGTACCACATTGCTGGCACTTTAATTTCTTTTTCAAAATTTTTGATTTCTTTATTGCATGACGGACAATGATTTTCATCATTTGAAAAATGAAACTTATTACTATCGGCAATATATCCGCATTTTTTATGTTCAAATAAATTCAGTTTTTCAACATCATGTGAATTACAGGATGGACAGTACAAATGAATGGTAGCGCCCAAAGAATCAGGATGCATTGGACATACTGTTAACTTTTCATAAAGATTTTTTTCTAAAACTCCTTTTTCAACTAAAGAATCAAGTAGTTTGATATTACTTTGAACCTCACCAATTTTAGATAAGATGGGATAAAATAAATTGCCTTCATTAAAATCTATGAAAGGCTTTATGATTGGTTTTTCAAGTTTTTTAATCTCATCTATTAATTGCTCGGTTTTATTTTGTTCTTTATTTGGAAAGTCTAAAGAATTTTCGTTTATCGTATCTAGTTTTTCATAAATTCTATCAATATCTTCTTTAGTATGTTCTGGATTTTCTACAGATTGTTTTTTCGTTCCTCTAATTAGATCATCTAGTTTGATTGATATGTTACTTGGCTTCTTTCGAAAAATCATTGTGATTCCTCCTAGAATTTTTCCCATGCATTGGTCATGACCAGTTTAAATATTCGACAATATTCTAAAAGCGAAAGGTTGTTCATATGGACGAACAAGCGTTAAAACATCAAAAAATGATAGAGATTCTTGATTTTGAGGCTCAAAATATTCAAAGACAAATTTCCTCTCCTAAGTAAGCAAGACAATAAAAAAAATGAGAATAATGTCAAAGAATCGTCTCTAGACCTGGAGAATAATGCAACTCAATTCATGACACTGTCAAAACTAGAATTTGACGGTGCAGAAATCCATGCTGGAATAACCAAAGACCCCACAGCAAAAGGAGGATTACGATATCAGGTAATCGAGCCATCACTATCTGAAAGAGACAAAAAAGCATTTTCCATAATTAAAAAGTTGTTAATGACAGAATTATCTGTTTCATTAACTG
>JAWVZS010000106.1:0-4080 GCA_033722055.1 Nitrosopumilaceae archaeon | reverse complement strand
GAAATTCATGATCTTCTCAAACAAAACCAAGTAGGTGTGGGATTGGCAATAAACCCAGATACTGAACTGCCTGATTGGTCTTACAAATTCATGTCCACACTTGATCAATTAATTGTAATGTCTGTGGTTCCAGGAAAATCTGGACAGAAATACATTGAGGAAACTCATGAAAAAATGAAAAGAGTTACTAAAACACTAGATGAAAACAACTTTTCTGGTTATATAGAGGCAGACGGTGGTGTTACCTTAGAAAATATTGGTTCTTGCTTTGCAGATGGGTGTAGAGCATTTGTTGGAGGCAGTGCAATCATTGGTCAACAAGATGTTCGTGGAACTATTCGTGAATTTCGAAATCAGGTCTTAAAGACAAGAAGAAAAGAGCTTTTGCAAAAAGCAAATGAGCTAGGAGGTTCCGAACTAGTACAAAAATGGATAGATCTTCATGTTGTTGGTGAAAAACAAGATCAAATATCCAAGACAGCAAAAGAGGAGGGTTTCCTATGAGCACTGAAATCAAAATGACAGATATGCGAAGCGAATATGGAAAGTCTCTAGTTGAAATAGGTAAAGAAAATAAAAATGTCGTCGTTTTGGGAGCTGACACTACAGACTCTCTTAAAACTGCCATGTTTGGTAAAGAATTTCCTGATAGGTTCTTCAATGTTGGAATTGCAGAAGGTAATCTAGTTTCTATCTCTGCAGGTCTTGCATACTCTGGAAAAACAGCTTTTGCAAGTACCTATGCAATCTTTCTTCCCGGAAGGGCAGTTGATCAAATAAGAAATAATATTGCATACCCAACACGAGGTGACAAAAAGGGTCTAAATGTAAAACTGGTCTCATCCCATGGTGGACTCTCAGTTGGACCTGATGGTGGCTCACATCAACAAATAGAAGATATTGCAATTATGAGGGCGATTCCTAACTTTCGTGTTTTTATTCCAGCTGATTCTGTTTCTGTCAACAAACTGACTCGAATCATGTCACAAGAGTATGGTCCATTCTATATGAGAATGGCAAGATCTAAAACTCCTGTAATTCATTCTGAATCTCAGGAATTTCAAATAGGAAAAGGTATAACGTTACGAGATGGAAATGATTGTACAATTGCAGCATGTGGAATTACTGTAAGTATGGCATTGGAAGCAGCAAATTCTCTTGAGCAAGAAGGAATTTCTTGTAGAGTCTTAGATATGTTTTCAGTAAAACCAATTGATGGTGATCTTTTAGAAAAAGCAGCAAGAGAAACTGGATGTATTCTTACTTGTGAGGAACATAATATTTTTGGTGGAATGGGCTCTGCAGTAGCAGAATCTGTTTCAGAAAGGTATCCTGTCCCAATCAAACGAATAGGTGCCAAAGATATGTTTGGTGAGTCTGCAAGAGAAGATGAAGTGGATTTACTTTTAGAAAAGCATGGCATTACATCTATTAATATGGCAAAAGAGATCAAAGACTTGAGGAGTAGGCAATGAAGATCTTTTTAGATACTGCAAATCTAGAATCTATTAAAAAATTCAATGATATGGGCCTACTTGATGGAATTACAACCAACCCTACTCTATTTTCCAAAGAAAACGGTGATCCAAAAAATGGCATGAAAGAAATTACTAGTATTATCAAAGGCGATGTTAGCCTTGAAGTTGTAAGCACTGATTATCAGGGAATGTTAGAGGAAGGAAAACGGTTACGTGAATATGGTGATAATGTGGTAGTCAAGGTACCAATGACACCAGATGGATTGAGAGCATGTAAAACATTAAGCTCAGAAGGCATTCCAGTAAATGTAACTCTTATTTTTTCGCCTAATCAGGCAATCCTTGCAGCAAAGTCAGGTGCCAAATATGTTAGTCCTTTCATTGGACGGTTAGATGATATTGGACAAGATGGAATAGCACTCATTAAAGAAATCAAAGACATTTTCTCAAACTATAATTTCAAAACAGAAATTCTTGTAGCTAGCATCAGACATCCTATGCATGTAGTAGAGGCTGGAAAAATTGGAGCACATGTTGTAACACTTCCACCTGCTGTGTTGGAAAAAATGTTAAAACACCCACTTACAGATATTGGATTGAAAAACTTTCTAGCTGATTGGGAAAAGCTAAAACAATCAAATCCTGACGTTAAACTCTAATTATTTTACAATAGTTGTTGGAATTTTGGATTTATGCAAAACATAATTTGCTACACTTCCAAAGAATGCTTCAGCTCCAGGATCTGGACCTCTTGAACCAATTATTATAAAGTCTGCTTTCTTTTCTTTTGCAAATTTTATAATTTCTTTTCCTATGTTGCTACCTTTGGTAACTTTTCCAACAAATTCGATATTTTGTTTTTCTGCCTTTTTCTTAAATGCATCAATTATTTTGTTGGCAGTAGACAGTTGTTTTGTTTTTATCTCAGGTGATATTTGAAAATTAAAATCACTTGAAGATTTGATTATATGCAATGCCATGATTTTGGCATTAGTAGCCTTTGCAATTGTAATCGCTATGTCAAATCCTTTTGCTGATGATTTAGAGCCATCAACAGGCACTAAAATTTTATTTATCTTTACCATGATTTTTTCTGTTTTTTTGTGTAATTAAATATAATTTAGATTTTCTTTGATGTCTGATTTTAAATTAAAAATAAATTTCTGGAATAGTTAGCTTTTGCTTCCTTTATTCCTGCTTTTTCTTGTACCGGTTCCTCTTCCAGTTACCCTCGTTCTTCCTTCTGTGGAAGGTCTTGGTGATGGGTCTGGAATATCTGATAATTTTCTTCTACCGGTTCCTCTGCCTGAGGATACTGTTCTGTTTCCTACCTGCTCTTTTCGTTTTTTCTGATATTCTCTGAATTCATCTCCAGAAAATTTTATGTCATCTACATCAACTTCAATTGTACCAGTTCCTCTTCCAGTCCTGATTCTTACTTTTACCATATTCTTTTTAGCAGTTAGTTGTATTTAATTAAGATCATAATTCTTGCAAAAGAATCTAACAATTTTAAAAATCTCATGACATATTAGGTAATTCCAAACAAAATCAATCAATGAACTCAAAAATATATTTTGTAATCATTCCCGTTGCATTTATACTCATATTATCAAATGCGCTTTTTGGTCATCTGATTTATGGTTCTCCTTATGATCAAGACATAAACAAATACTCTATCTATGTACATCTACAGCCAGAATGGAAAAGCTATCCTGCTAATATTCTATATGATGTAACAACTGTATGGTCCAACCCAGAAAAAACCAATTCATCAAAAATATTTTATGACGAATCATTAGATGGAACCACAATTACAGACTATAATTATAATAAATTAGAGTCACAAAATGGCAAACCTTTCGTACGTTTGAATCATGAATATAGTAACTGTGAAGTTAGCTGGAAACCACCATTATATCGATATGCAATAGATTCAATTCGTAATAATTTTAGATATCTGCAAGGAACTCAACTAAACAATGACCCATACGTATCTGTTTTTCCTAACCTAGAAAATACAAATTATTCCCAAAAACAACAAGATAATATTATTTCTGATGGCTTTGCTCAATTCATTCCTATTTGTACGACAAATGAAAATACTTCGTATGAATTTGCAGTATCCATTAATGACAAGAAAACTGCATTTGATGTTTATTTTATTCCATCAGAAAAACAATTTACAAATTTTCTAAACGATAAAGAATCATTTTCATTTTATGATGAGCCAGGATGTTTTGCTCGGAATCATCAAAGCTATTCAGGAATATGTAATGATATATCACAGAATAGTGGATTGTTAATAGTAATTCCTGATAATTTGAGCCTAAGTCTAACTAAAATTACTGTTAGTTTGCATGAAAAAGTAATCTAGATTAGGGACTTATCCATCCTACTTTTTTGAAATATGCAAACATTGTTGCAGACGGAATGATTGATGCCAAAATTATAATGATAAAAACTGTATACTGGCCACACAGCAAAGCACTTTGATCATTTATTCCACCAGGTAATGGTATGTTCATTCCATAAAATGTTCCAATAACTGTTGCAGGTATAGTTAATGTAAATATTATAGTCAACATTGCAAGAACTTTGT
>JAWVZS010000105.1:0-4168 GCA_033722055.1 Nitrosopumilaceae archaeon | reverse complement strand
GATGGTCATACCATGCACTTTGATGTAATTACAGGCGAAA
Source organism: Nitrosopumilaceae archaeon (assembly GCA_033722055.1). Taxonomy (GTDB): domain Archaea; phylum Thermoproteota; class Nitrososphaeria; order Nitrososphaerales; family Nitrosopumilaceae; genus CAYWRD01. Next base: position 4,128 of record JAWVZS010000105.1, on the reverse strand, counting down.
AAGACCATGATAAAGCCATTCAATATGGCAAAGAATGGTTACAAACCATAGGCGAGGGTGATGCAACTATTACTCAAAATGAGTGTCAGTTCTGTCACTCACAAGGAGCACCTGAGCCTGTAGAACAGGAAATTAAGGAAAAAGGCTACTTCATCCAAAAGATGGAAGGCTGTCCTTAATCACCTATTTTTCATTTTTAGAAGATTGAATTAGTTTTTTAATAATAATTTTTTTAGTATTTTACATGAGCAAGCAGTACGCTAGACTGACTATAGAAGGAGACAAAAAGACAAAGTGGATTTGTGGTTGTTTTCAAACAAGAGATGGTTTTTTCAAATTCTGTGACAAACACAATGATACACTATCTAAGGCAATTCAAGCACAAATTGATGAACTAGATATGACTATAGATGGCGAAGAAGTTAAAGAGCAATAATAGCTACAAAGGCAGCTACAAAAACGATTGCAACTGTATTTAGTAGTTTGATTACTGTGTTTAATGCTGGACCTGCAGTGTCTTTGTATGGGTCACCGATAATATCGCCAACTACGGCAACTTTGTGTTCTTCAGTTCCTTTCTCACCTTTCATTTCAACTAGTTTCTTTGCATTATCCCATGCACCACCAGTGTTTGCCAAGTGATATGCCAAGAAGATTCCAGTGACTACTGCACCCATTAATAATCCTGCAACAGCAGTTGGTCCAAGCAATACACCAAGAATGATTGGGGCAATAATTGCAATTAATGCAGGTTTCCACAATTCCTTGATAGAAGCTACTGTTGCAATATCTACACATTTTGCATAGTCTGGTTTTGATTTACCAGTTAGAATTTCAGGATCTTGCTTGAATTGTCGTCTTACTTCGTCGACCATTTTTCCAGCAGCTCTGGATACACCGTCAATTAATTGGCCAGTAATGATAAATGGAATCAATCCTCCAACTAATAATCCAATAACTACTGCAGGATTTGTTAAACTATAATCTAAAATAATTCCCTCAAAGACATGTGCTGCTTCAAATTGAAATGCCTGAATCATAGCGAGAGCAGCTAATGCGGCACTTGCAATTGCAAATCCTTTAGTTACTGCCTTTGTTGTGTTTCCAACTGCATCAATCTCATCTGTAACTTTGCGGTTTTCTTCACCCATGCCAGTCATCTCTACAATACCTCCTGCATTATCAGCAATAGGACCAAATGCATCAATACTAAGTACAATTCCTGCAAGGCTTAGCATTGCCATTGCAGTAAGTGAAGTTCCAAAGATTCCATACAATACAGGGTCAGCGCCTTCTGGTGCATAAGCTGCAGACAAACTAAATGAAACAATAATTGCAATAACTAGTGCAAGCATAAAGGGTCCTGTTGATTGAAGACCTTTGATAATTCCCATTAATGTAAGTGAGGCATAACCCCATTTTGCAGAATCAGCTATTTCATTTACGGGTCCAAATTTGTAACTCGTATATCGGTCTGTAATTTTTTGAATTACTGGAACTAAGATAACACCAATTACTGTAGCGCCAAACAGTGCATAAGCTGCAGGACCACTTAGAAATTGTGTAGTAAAGACATAGTTTAATCCAATGGCAATTGCTGCAGAGACATAAAATGAACGATTAAGGGGTTTCATAACATCTGTAATGTTTTTTGAGCCAACTATAACAACACCAATAATTGATGCAATCATTCCAGATGCTCCAATCAATATTGGGTACAAGAACAAGTCAGGAGCACCAATAAGTGCTGCAATTAGTAATGCTGCAAGGATTGTAACAATATAAGACTCGTAAACATCAGAACCCATACCTGCTGCATCACCTACATTATCGCCTACATTATCAGCAATAGTTGCAGGGTTTCTAGGATCATCTTCAGGAATGTTTGCCTCAACTTTTCCTACCAAGTCTGCACCCATATCTGCTGCTTTGGTAAAGATTCCACCACCAATTCTTATGAACAAGGCAATAAGACTGGCTCCAATACCTACACCTGCAATAGTGATTGGGTCTGGATAAATTAGATAAAGTCCGGTAATTGCCAACAATGCCATTGCAGGAATTGTTAGTCCAACAGTTGCACCGCCACGAAATGCCATTACAAATGTTTTACCTAAACCACTACTACTTAGATGGGCAGCTCTTACTGCTGCTTTAACTGTAATTTTTAATGAGATTAATCCGGCTACTGCAGACAATGCAGCGCCAACTGCAAATGCTATTCCATTTGAAGGTTGTAAGAATGCTCCAATAATTACTGCAAGACCTATTGCAACTGGAACAATAATTTTCATTTCACGTTTGAGAAATGCAGCAGCACCCACTCTGACTGCATTTGAAATTTCTTGCATCTCAGGTGTGCCTGCATGTTGTTTTGAAATCCAAGCAACAAGGCCACCTGCAACCAAAAAGGACGCGATACCAGCCCCAATGGGCAGAAGTTCCTGAATGTCCATGATATATCAGCCTGCCAAATATTGTGAAATATAAATCATTGATAAAAAAAATTGCAAAAAATTACTTTCGTTTTTTGTATGGAGGAAATGTTTTGCCTCGAAGTCCTTGGCGGACCAATTTATTGAATCTCTTTCCATGAGAAAGATATGGGAATCTCATATGGATTAATTCATGAACAATAGTATTTTCCAGTGTTTTTTCATCTGGGATTTTTCGCACATTAATGAAAATCAAATTGTGTAATAGATATGATACTCCATAATACTTGTAAGCAGATGTACGTCGTCCTTCAGTCATATTTTTTGGCATGTCTAAGACCTCTTTTGTGCTAAGTAATACGTGGGGCTCTGAGATAGAAAATCGACTAGAGTAAATTCCCACTTTTTCTAATATGGCCAACCGCAGATCAGGGTCAAGTTTCACAATTTCAGTTGCTAGAATGACGTTTATCTTTCAGTGTCAAATGTTGTGAAAATTTTAGTTGATTTTCAGTCAATCAAATTGAAATAGGGTCAGAGGTGTTAAGTAGTGTAATCATAAATCATACAGCCACCGTCTCATCATACCCCTATTCCATTAAATCAAGTAACTCTTGAGTTTTATTTCTAATTTCTTGGTTGACTTTGACTACTACTAGACCCTCATTTGGTTGTCCGTAAAAAACTACAGCATTTTCAGGCGCATGAACACATACTGGTAGAACAAGTAGGTCTTCTTCACCATTTACAAGAATTCGAACAGGGGGTTCAAGTTTGAATGCCTTTTTAATTACATCAATGCTAGAATCGGCAATTGTTGCTGCAGGATTATCACACGTAATGGTAGTTACGTTTTCTAATTTTGGTGGTTCTCTTTTTACTCGTTTTTCTTGACCATCAACAATTTGAAGAGACGGAATTATTTTGAATTCAATTAATTTTTCTGTAGTTTTGTCACCTACTGTTACAATGTAAGAATTATCTGTCAAGTAATTTTGGATATGTTGTTTGTCTGCATTCTTTTCTGGTAATAAAATACCTAATGGAGATTTGAATTGTTCACGAATTTTTTCTGGAAGCTTCACAAAAAATCAAACTAGGTTGAAGTAGTGCTAGCAGTGCTTGAGCCTATTGCTTGGCCAGGATCTTGTGTTGGTTTATCTTCAGAGTCATCTGCGTTTGCACTTTCTTGGGCCATTTCTTCTTGTAGTCTAGCGGCAAGAATACTACATTGTGCTGCAATATTTTTTGCAGCCTTTCTAAAAGCATCAGCACTTGGAGAGTCTGGTTTTGTAAGCATTATTGGTTTTCCTAAATCAGAACCAGACATAATTCCAGAGTTTAGTGGAATTTCTCCTAAGAATGGAATGTTATATTTTTCACTAATCTTTTTTGCACCACCTTCACCAAAGATATAGTGTTTCTCATCACATTTGCCACATACAAAGTGACTCATGTTTTCAACTACACCAATTAATGGAACGTTTAGTTTTTCAAACATTCCAATTGCTTTTACTGCAACATTACTTGCGACATCTTGTGGTGTTGTAACTACCAAAATTCCAGTGATTGGAATTGTTTGAGCAAGAGTAAGTGGGATATCACCAGTTCCTGGTGGAAGATCGACTATAAGATAATCTAAATCAGACCAATTAGTATCAACTAGAAATTGTTTTAAAATTCCTGAGATAAT
>JAWVZS010000104.1:0-4173 GCA_033722055.1 Nitrosopumilaceae archaeon | reverse complement strand
GGGAATTGTTCAGATGAATGATGGAAAAGAGTTTGAATTTGAGCGTAGTATTAGAGGAACCCCTGTAGATTTAGGTATACAATCAGTAATAGATGGAGGCCAATCCCTAGTTTTTGCAGAAACTAGAGCTAGATCTGCGTCACTTGCAGCAAAAGCATCTGATGCTATATCGAAATTTTTACAAACAAAAGAATCAAAAGAACTAGAAAAGATTTCAAAAAAGATCCTATCTGAAAATGAACACACTGAACTTGTAAAAACTTTGGCAAGTCTTGTAAAGAAAGGTGTTGCGTTTCATCATGCAGGATTAAATCAAAACTGTCGAAGTGTAATCGAATCTGAATTTAGACATGGCACAATAAAATTATTGTCGTCAACTCCAACGTTGGCTGCAGGTGTTAACTTACCTGCAAGACGAGTTGTAATTAGTAGTGTGAAGAGGTATAATCCTAAAGTTGGAGCAAATAGACCCATAAGTGTTTTAGAATATAAACAACTTTGTGGAAGAGCTGGAAGACCACAGTATGATGATTATGGTGAGGCAATAATTGTTGGAAATTCTAATGCAGAAGATATAATGGATTATTACATTAATGGAGAACCAGAACCCATTGAGTCAAAAATTACAGAAGACAAAGCATTACGTACTCATGTTCTGTCTGTAATAGTTACAAATCCAGGAATCAAAAAAACAGAAATTCTAGAGTTTTTCCAGCAAACCTTGGGTGGAATACAAACAAGAAAAGCATCTTTAAAGTTTGCAATAGATATTGCACTGAGATTTTTGTCTAGTCAATATCTTATTGTAAAAAAAGGAGAAAGATATGCAGCCACTGAATTTGGTAAAAAAACTTCGATGTTGTATATTGATCCACTTACTGCCACTTACTTTAGGGATTCAATTGAAAATGTATCACAAAAACGAAAGCATACATTTGGATACCTGCATCTTATATCAAACTGTGAGGAGTTTTTCCCAAGATTTTCTCTAAGAAACAAAGATTATGAAACAGCTAGTATGTTGATAGAGAACAATTCTGCTGAACTTTTAGAGCCTATATCAGAATATGATTGCAACAGAAGCCTTTTGGCACTTAATTCCTGGATTACTGAATCGTCTGAGGTGTCTTTAGCTGATAATTTAGGCATAGAATCAGGTGATATGCATAGGATGGTTGAAACTGCAAACTGGCTTGCCTATTGTCTTCGTGAAATTGCAAAACATGTAGAACGAACAGATCTGTTAGATGAGCTAGAGATACTGCGAAAACGAATCAATTATGGAATTCGAGAGGAATTGATTGAATTGGTTCGAATAAAGGGCATAGGTCGTGTCAGAGCAAGAGTTCTTTACAAAAATGGAATCAAGAATTTGGATGATTTGACAAAGATTCCAGTTAAACAATTAGCAGAAATAGATAAAATTGGTTCAACCCTTGCAGATAACATAAAGTCTGAATTACTAAAGGTTAGATAATTGACTGAAAATATCATAATAGCAATAATTGCATGTGTTATTGCCTTTTTTACAGTTTACATTACAACACCCCCATTAATCAAATTCTTACAAAAAAGAAATCTTGCTGTAAAAGACATGAACAAAAAGGAAAATGTTATGGTTGTAAGACCAGGAGGTCCTTCTATTGTTGCAGGAATACTGGCATCTGAAATTTTTCTTTATTTCTTTTTCCAAAATCCTGCAATTATAGCATTAATGATTACAACTTTTGTTGCATTCTTGGTTGGATATATAGATGACAGACGAGTGATGGGTGGTTGGTTCAAACCAGTAGGATTAGCAATTGCTACGGCTCCAATTATTTTCTTTGGAGCATATGACACTGATCTGGTTTTTCCTATATTTGGTCATGTACAAATACCTGCATTGTATTTAGGATTAATTGTTGTTATGATTCCAGTAACTGGAAATACAATCAATTCAATTGATGTTCTAAATGGTGTTGCAAGTGGATTTATGACAATAGCTAGTTTTTCATTAACTATTGCGTTGTTTGTTGTGCAAAACTATGAAATGGCAATTGTTAGCTTACCTTTGGGATTTGTTTCGCTTGCATTTTACAAATTTCATAAAATTCCAAGTAAAATATTTCCTGGGGATTCAGGTGCATTGACTCTTGGAGCAATGTATGGTGCTATCGCTATAATTGGTGATATTGAAATTGTAGCAGCTGTTGCACTACTTCCAGCAATAATTAACTCATTTTTGTTTTTATCTAGTGTGAAACGAATAGTAGAACACAGGCAAGTAAAAGGAAAACCCGTTGAACATACTGAAGATTTCAAACTTAAAGCAACTAAGGACTCTACTGCTCCTGTTACTCTTGTGCGACTCATTCTGGCAGGAGGACCACTTTCTGAAAAACATGTAGGATATGCTATATTCAAACTTGCTACATTCTCAGGAATATTGGCAATAGTTACGGCATTTTTAATGGGAGTTCAACTATGAGATCTGGGATTTATGGATTTTTGTTTGGTATGTGGATACTAATGTTAATTGGTGGAGGTATAGTTGTTACAATCTTAGGCCCACTAAATATCACAGGTTTTGGTGATGCCAATTGGATAATCAATTCTGGACTTAAAGCAGTTATTGCAATAATTTTGGTAATAATTTGGATTTTTGTTTTAATGAAATTAAAGAATTGGATATTTAGAAAAGAAATACACTCCTAGTCTTCAAGCCGCTTTGTTCTTTTTTGTTCATACTCTTTTCGTGTATATCGTATGGTTGCAGGATTTCCAATTACTACAACATCTTCGGGAACGTCGCGAACTACAACTGCGCCCATTGCAACAACACTGTTTTTTCCAACAGTTACACCCGCTTTGATTACAGCTCTTGCACCAATAATTGCATTATCTTTTATTGTAACTCCTACCATTTTATCACACATGGGATATGGATCATTTGTTAAAACAGCGGCTGGTCCTATGAAAACACCTTTGCCAATTCTTGTTAGTGGAGGTATGTATGCCTGTCCTTCTATTTTTGAATTCTCGCCAATTTTTACATTATAATCAATATGTACAAGTGAACCAATTTTGACATTATCTCCTATTTCGGTATTGTCTCCTATGTATGAAAAATGCCATACACTCACATTGTTTCCAAGCTTTGCCTTTTCAGAAATATAATTAGTAACCAACTAAATCACAAGTGCCAAGGTTCTGCAGAAGTGGTTATTTTTTCTGGCAATTTTTCTTTATTATTTTTAAGAAATTCGAGATCTTGCTTTTTGTCTCGTAAATCATCTGGCAACATTATTGGAATCTCTTCTATTATTGGATAAAATCTAGAACACTTTGTACAGTACAATACACCTTCAGATACAATATTGTCTTTCTGGTTTATCTCAAATAACTCCAATGGATGATGTTTGTCTATTGGACATGCTAAAATGTCCATCATGCTTTTGTTCATTTTAGATTCAGATAGATTGGTACACCTTGTTTGCTAGATAAAAGTGCAGCTTCAGCAATTTTAGTTACATTTACAGCTTCTTGTGGACTTACTACAAGTTCGTTTTTCTTTTCTATTGCATTCAAAAAACTTTGAATTTCTAACAATAATGGTTCTTTCATTTCTTTTCTAGGCGTTTCAGTTTCTTCTTTTTTCTCTATTTTTACTTCTTGTGATATAAAATCTGAAGTAATCACTGCGTCAGAACACACAGCGCTAAATGTTCTAACTTTTTTTGGAGTGATCCAATTTGATGTAATGATTGCAACTTTGTTATCTTTGTATCCTAACATTATTGTTGCAAAATCTTCGTGTTTGTGATAAATTGTACCAGATCTTGCAAATACAACATTTGGCATATCATCAAAAAGCCAGTTTGCAGTATCTATGTCATGAACAGACGTGTCGTAGATTATTACTACATCCTTTATGTGAAGAGGCATTCTATTTTCTCTATGAAATTCTAGCATAATTAACTCGCCAAATTTTTTTTCTTTAACAAAATTTTTGACCATATCTACTGCTGGATTAAATCGTTCAATGTATCCACATGTTAGGGATACTTTGTTTTTTTGTGCAAGCTTTGCAAGCTCATCACCTTCATTAGAGTCATATGTTAATGGTTTTTCTACAAACACACGTTTTTTTGCTTTAATCAGCTTTGTTGCAATTTGTGTATGAGTAGAAGT
>JAWVZS010000103.1:0-4195 GCA_033722055.1 Nitrosopumilaceae archaeon | reverse complement strand
TTTGTCTTTATACTCCTGATTAATTCCAAGATAAAATCTACATCTTCACCATTTGGATTCATCTCAAGATACTTGTTCAGATATTGTAATGCCTCATCAGAATTGAGCATTCTTTCTTCTAAGATTCCTTTATCTCTTATATCGTCTGGTGAATTTGGTTCCAAAGCAAGTATCATGTTTACACATTGTAATGCTTTTTCATATGCAAAAGACTGTATGTATGAATTCTTCAAGTTACGTGCAATTCTAATAATAATTTTTTCTGGTGAAATTTCATTTAAGAAATCTGGTTGGAATTCTATCTTTCCACCATAACTTCTATCTAACAATTCTTGAAGTTCGTCTATACTTAGTAATCGTCCCCCATAAAATGGATCTAAAACCAATTCTTCATTATGTTTAACTAAGATATGTCCAGGAAAACCTACAATTTTTAAATCTAATCCGATAAACTTTGCAAGCTCTACATACAATATGGAAATGGAAATTGGAATTCCTGTTTTGCTGTCAATTACTTCGTTTAAAAAATTATTTTTTGGATTGTAATAGTCTTCTAAATTCCCTTTAAACTCTAATTTCTCAAACATGTATTCATTAAGAATTGAGATAAGATATGTTGGGTTTTTTACATCATTTGTTATTTCTTTTAATGACTTTCCCCAACTAGCTATCTTTTTGTTGTACTTGGAAGTGTCTAAGCTTGGATATTCCAGTATTTGTGCAAGTTTTAGGCATTTTTCAACTAGACTGATATCAGAGTTTGTTGTAAATTTTACAAACTCTGTAACTAGTACGTCTGAGTTTTCTTTCAATTATTGTTTTGTCCTTTTCAGGAATGATTGAGGATCTTTTAGCTCCTTTGTGGTGGGAGGATTGTCAATAATGTGCGCAAAGGCAGCCTTGCCCATATCATCATATACTGCCTTTGTAAAGTCGATTCCCATCGTTTTCCTTACTTGGTATGAGGAGGGATCTGTTCCCATAAATGTAGTTAAATAATTGTTAAAGTCCTTGTCGTCTTTTAGAATATTTTGAATTGCAAATCCTGCCATTCCCTCCATTGCAGTAAATGCAGCGTGGTGTTGTTGGATTGGCTTTAGCCACCTTTGATAAATATCAAGTAACTGTGGAATTTTTTCTAAAATCTTTGAATCGACTTCTACATTAGTGAATGTCATTACATCTGTTCCTATCTGTCCAATCAAAAAGTGGTCTGGATTCAAAAAGAAAAACAAATTCGCTTTTTTAGCAAATGGAAATTCATCTGGTACTGCTTGTAATTGTAAATATTCTGAAAGTATGTTTACTGTTTTATCATCTAAATCTAAAACAATCTTTGCCAATTCTTCATTGATTGAGTTTACCTGCATTGCAGCTTCTTTGTTTAATTTGTGTAGTTTTTCTTGCGTTGAGTGAATCTGTTCTTCTAGAACTGTCATCTTTATGGCTCCGTTATATCCAGAATTTACCATATCAAATCTAGTATTGTATGGTGTACCTTGTTTGTACAAAATAATTTGTGGATATCTTGATAAAATGAATTTGTTCAAATAAATTACTGAATCTAGATAATCCCCATAGGTAGTAGTTATTTTAGAAATGTACTGGATAGCATAGGTAGAATATACTAGATATTTTGCAGGATCTTTTTCGATTAATTTTTCGATTTCTTTTTTGTCTTCTTTTGATACTGCATCAAATAATTCTCTTACATAATTTACTGCATCTGTACTGCAAAAGACCTTTTTACCTTTGATTTTTTTTAATTCTTCTAACTCTGGATATTCTACTTTTACCTCTTCTCTTACTTTGATTCCTAGAAACTCTTCTACTTTTTTTGCAAACTCTGGGTAGATATCATTAGTTATTTTCTCAATTGAATCAAATTCTATCTTAAATTCAGGATCTTCATCTATTGTTTCGGCTAATTTTTGGATCTCTTTTTCTTCGTTTAACTCTACTTCAAGTTGGCCAAAAAGTGCCTCAGCAAATTCATCAAATTCAGTCAATTTGGTGATTTTTGTATGCCTACCACATTTAACATTATCCTGAAACTGTTCAGCTAGCAGAAATTATTAATTTCCAAGAAAGAATCTGATTTAATCTTGCATGAATCTAGCTTGGAATTTCTGTATTGTCCTAAATGTAGCTATAAACTTGAATGCAAAATTTTAAAAATTAATTCTGAAATTGAAGAAGGATTTTTGCATTGTTATCGGTGTAATCTGGAATTTCCAATTATTCAGAAAATTCCGATAATTTGGAATAATTTTGCCGATTACATCTCCCTGAGGCCTTCGTTAGGGGGTGAATTGATGTTATCATGCGGTACCATTCAGATGAAGAAATTCATCAAAAAATCCCTATCCAAGTCACAAGCTAATGAAGATCAACATATTATTGAAAAAAGGTGGTCTAACATATATCAAGACAACAAACGTTCCAAGTTCTATTCTATAATTAAGAAAAAAATTTCTTCAATTTCTGCCAGTATGGTGCTTGATTATGGTTGTTCTATAGGAATAATGAGTAACTATTTGGCAGATTCCAGTACAACTGTTTTTGGTGTAGATAGATCTTTTTCTGCTCTTGTTATAGCAAAAAAACATTCTAAAAAAAATGCTGATTATATTGTTGCAAATATTCCAAATAATATTTTTGGAAAAACTAGTTTTGATTTAATTTTAGGATTAAATGTTTTAGAACTAGTAGAACCCACAACGTTTTTAGACAAAACTTCAAAACAGATTAGAAAAGGACACATCGTACTGACTGATCCATATGATTACGATAGAGGAACACATTCTGTAAAAAAACCACTAACTGAAATTACACTAAGACAATATCTTTCTAAGTTAGGATTTGTCATGGTTAACAACACTAGTCAACCATCACATCTATCATGGAATCTTAAACTTAATTCTAGAGCCTCACTTAATTACAAAGTTGATCTAGTAATAGGAAAGAAAAATTAATCTTTAGACTAATTGAGTGATCCAGGTAATATTGGGGTAGTATTTTTTGCTCCAATGTAATCTGGTCTTAATTTTTTTGCAGCAAAAGGCCTTGCTGGTTTATTATGAATGCTATTGTAAACAAAAAATACATTGCTTCTTGGATATGGTGTCATATTTCCACCAGATCCGTGCATAATATTGCAATCAAAGAACAAGGCTGAACCCGGCGGACCAGTAGGAATTTCTATCCTGCTTTTTTCAACTAGTTTTTCTAAACTGTGGTGATCTGGAGTTCCTATTTCCTGTTTTTTTAGAGATTCCTTGTAGTGCTCATCTGGCGTTTCTCCTGAACAAGATACAAAATACTTGTGAGAGCCTGGAATTACCATTAAAGGACCATTGAACACATAATTTTCAGTTAAACTGATTGAGCAGCTAACGGTTCTCATTCTAGGTAATCCGTCTTCGGCATGCCATGTCTCAAAATCAGAATGCCAATAGAATTCTTTTCCCTCAAATCCAGATTTGAGATTAATTCTGGATTGGTGAACATAAACCTCGCTTGCTAGAATCTGTCTTGCAACATTTACAATCCTTCTATCGCTAGCAAGTCTTTTGAAAAGTTCATTATTTTTGTGAATCTCAAAAATTGATCTTACCTTTTTACCATGTGGCTCTATGATGTATTGAGGTCTTTTTCTTGCATCTTTGTCATTTACCATTTTTTCTATCTCGTCGTATAACTGCTGTATTTCTGATTTTGAAAATAATTCTTTGAAAAATAAATATCCATTTTTTTCAAAAAAATCAATTTCCTCTTTGTTTAGTGCGTGCACATTAAACTCTGGAGATTTCCATATTATAGGATCTTCTCTTTTCATTATTGTAAATTGATTGTTCTGTCTTGTTGGATACAGGTCCTCAAGTTTAGCTGACATAATTTTTCGTGAAAAAATATGTGAATATCTTATATTAGTGTTAGGATGTTTTTTATTTTTTTTGTAACTATGGTTAGGTAACAAATGTAGTTACTATAGCTATTATTGTAAGTGCAGGAAGAACAAATCTAGCAACCATAATAGTTTTTGGTGATATTTTTACTAAGCTTTTCTGATTGATCTGCTTTACTAATTCTTCTTTATCCATAAACCAAGTTACTGCAGTTAGAAAAATTGTAGAAACTATTGCAAGCCCATATGTTCCAACAGATTCATCAAATATATCGAGAACGGGTTTTC
>JAWVZS010000102.1:0-4238 GCA_033722055.1 Nitrosopumilaceae archaeon | reverse complement strand
CACAACAGGTGGTCACTGTTACTGCAAAAGCAGCAGAAAAGATCAAAGAGTTCATGGCCGAAGAAGCAGAAAAACCAGAATACCTTAGAGTATACGTTCAAGGTGGCGGTTGTTCTGGACTGTCTTACGGAATGGGCTTTGAGAAATCACCAGAAGAAGATGATATTGTCTTGGAAGAAAATGGTGTCAAACTTCTAGTAGACAGCTACAGCATTGATCATCTTAAAGGTGCAAATGTAGATTACATCGAAAGCCTAATGGGCTCTGGATTTAAAATCAACAATCCAAATGTTGTAAAATCCTGTTCATGTGGTCACTCTTTTAGCACTGAGTAAAAACACCAACTTTTTTCATTTTTAGATTGTATGGATAGTGAAAACTATTCCATATTGTACGTTCAGGCTAATCTGTTGCGATACCCTCATATATCGAAACTTGAAAGCCAAATTATGTTACTTAAGGAGATGAATTATTTATGCCACAATCAGGAATTGTCAAATATCACGTTAAACTTTCCTATGAAGTTGATGGGCTTGTTGAACGAGCAGATATAATCGGAGCCATCTTTGGCCAAACAGAAGGACTGTTAGGCCCAGAGATGAATCTGAATGAACTGCAACGCGTTTCCAAAGTCGGTCGAATAGAAGTTAATTCAAAATCAACTGCAAACACTACATCTGGTGATGCACTAATTCCAATGAGTACTGATATTGATACATGTGCATTAATTGCAGCAGCAATTGAGAGTATCGACAAAGTTGGTCCATTTGATTGTAGTTTCAAGCTAGAAGCAATAGATGATGTACGTGCAGCAAAAAAAGACGACATCATCAAACGCGCAAAAGAAATCAAACAACGTTGGGCAACTAAATCAGTAAGTGAAGCAGAAACAATGCTAAAGGATGTTCATTCCGGTGCAGGTGGAAAAATCACTACTTATGGTCCATCCAAACTAACATGCAGTACTGGAGTGTTTGATTCAAACTGGCTTATTCTAGTTGAAGGACGTGCAGATGTGATCAATCTACTGAGAGCAGGTTATGATAACGCACTTGCCATTGAAGGCGCAAAAATAGATGAATCAATAAAAGAACTATGTGAATCAAAAGACCATATTATTGCATTTTTAGATGGCGACAGAGCAGGCGGATTCATACTAAAAGAACTAAAATCAGTTGTTCAAATTGATTATGAAGTAAGAGCAGACACGGGAATTGAAGTAGAAGAGCTAACCCCACAAAGAATTGATGAGATTCTAAGACCCGTAGTTGAAGAAATGCAAGGCGGTGGACCTGCTGAAAAGCCTGCAGCTGTTAGTGAAGATGAAAAACCAGTTGCAGAAATGGCATCTAAAATATTTCCTAATCTAAATGAGACACTAGAAGCAGTTGCACTAGACGACTCTGAAAAAGAAGTCTTCAAAGTTCCAATCAGTGAGCTTGTAAGTAAATTATCTACACAGTCAGGAATCAAGTATCTATTGCTAGATGGAATTATTACTCAGAGATTACTAGAAGGTGCCAAAAATGCAGGTGTACAATACATTATTGGACACAGAGTAGCCAAACTATCTAACACTGATGGCGTATCTCTGAAAACATTTTCTGATTTAGGAATAGCATAGTTCTAGATGAATGAACTCAAGATTCAGCACATTCTAACTCTAACTCATCTTTTATCAAAAGGTGCAAAGCATAATTTTGTTACAATTACTACTACTTCACTAGGAAAGAGTATTCGCAAATCCCAACAAGCTGCATCAAAATACCTCTTAGAGTTAGAAGATGAAGGATTCATTGACAGAATAATTACTGGCAGAAATACATCAGTCAAAATCACACCTAAAGGATATTCAGAGCTAGTCAAATTATCTACTGAGCTGCAAAAGAGCTTAGAGTCTTATCCGTCTCATGTTAAACTCAAGGGAGTAGTAGTGTCTGGAATGGGTGAAGGTGCATATTACATGTCACTTAAAGGATACACAAAACAGTTCCAAGAAAAAATTGGCTATGTTCCATTTCCAGGAACTCTGAATGTAAAGCTAGACAAAAGAGAATACACCGAGGCTGTCAGGCAGTTTGATGTATTGGATGGCACAATTATTGAAGGATTTTCAGATGGAAAGAGAACATATGGCTGGGTAAAGTGCTTTTCTGCAAAACTAAATGATTCCATTGATTGTCAGTTAATACGACTGGAAAGAACACACCATGACACCACCATAGTGGAATTGATCTCAAAAACAAACTTGCGCAAGTCGCGTAAAATTTCAGATAATTCCAAAGTAACTATTACTGTTCCAATTAACGGCAAGGCCTAGAAATTATGAATGTCGTCGCCGTATTCTTTTTCAATCTTTGAGCTAGAAATTTCTGGAACAGGTGACTGTAGTCTTGCTACCTTGGCCTCTAGATTGATTCTTTTGCATCCCTCTGTGATGTATTTTTCTTGATGTACCTGGTCATATCCAAGTGCAATAATGTCTGGTCTTATCATGTCTACTGTTGTGAACATGTCTTCTTCGTTTCCAATTACACACAAATCAACCATGCTTAGTGATTCCACTAGTATTCTTCTTTGCTCCTGATGATGTAGTGGTTTTTTGTTTTTTAGTTTCTGTGTGGTTTTGTCAGTAGCTACTACAACAACTAGTACATCGCCTAGTTCTTTTGCAGCATTTAATGTGTGAATGTGGCCTGGATGAATAATATCAAACACACCTCCTGCAAAAACTACTCTGATTGCACTTCTTCCTAGTTCAGTTAAACCATTCCTAGTGTCTTTGAGCAGTCCGTTTTTGATTAATTCATCCATTCTTGAGTTGATAATGTCTTCTGAAAGCCCAGTTTTTTTCTTGATAATTTCAAGTGGTTCTTTTCCAGAAATTTTTCCTACATAAAATGCTGTAAGAATTGTATTGTATACTACGTCCAACTTTCTTTCCTACTATTCCCCCATTCATTAATTCATCGTTGTTACATCTTTGGGTCAAGACCCTTTGCTAGTCTAAGGGCATCTACTAGTCCATCTGCATATCCTATGCTCAAAATTGCAACCTCGTCTTTGCCATCTTCGAGGAATTTTTCAGCATCTTTGATGTATAGTTCTGCATTTTCAAGTATTATTTGAAACTCTTTTTGATTTTTGTAGTACGGCTTTATCTCATCTAGTGCTTCACGAACCATCGGTACATACTTTTTCATCATCTGAATGGAAATTTTTGGTGTTTTCTCTGAATTGTCTTTTGGCGGATTCATGCATTCAGATAGTACTTTGAGTGCATCTGATTCTGTAAAATGTAGCCTGCCTGGTATGATTATTGTGTGTGGTGGCTTTCCAAATTCTGTTTTTACTAGTTTGGATATACTGCCTGATATGATTTTTTGAGTACTCATTCCTATTCTTGATGCAATTATTGCAAAAGTTGATGAATCTATTACGTTTCTTTTTTGTTCTTTTTCAGTCTCTAGTAATCCGTTTAGTGCATCTTTTGGATCCAAGAAAAAGTCTTTGTCTTGATTATACTCTAACAGTAAAACAGAATGACTTCCCTCGATAAGATTTTTGTAAATTGTATAGTATGGAGTTGTAAGTGATTTCATGTCACTCATTATTGTTGCAACCTTTCCTACCTTGTAGTATTGCAGGCCACACTCTCCAATCATTGAGGTAATTGAAGATGATGCGTGAATTGTTTTTGTTTTTATTTTTTCTTGAATCGCACGAACTCTTAGCTCAATATGTGTAGTGGCTATGTATGGGTCGCCATACGATAACAGTATGACGTTTTTCTTTTTAGAGTTGTTTAGAATTTCATTTCCGTCTTCTACTAGCCATCTCTTTCCATCTTTGAATTCGGCATCAGACATACTTTTGATTTTAGCTAGCTCTGATTTTGATATGGGGCTGGTAAATTGCTCTAGATATACAATGTCTGCTTTCTTTAGAACTTCAGTTGCCTCAAGTGGAATGGATTTTGATTCTGAAATACCTAATCCTATAAACCAAAGCATTACTTTATCTTCAATTTTCTATCATGTAAACGCTTTAGATGATGAAGAGTCTTCTTTAGAACTTCGATTCCTCTTAGATATTCATCAATTGAAACGGCTTCATCAATTGTGTGTGATGCATGTGGGTCTCCAGGACCATAAGTGACTACAGGAATACTCCATTGCGTTCCAATTACATTCATGTCGCCTGTACCTGTCTTTCTAATTAGAGTGGGACGTGAATTT
>JAWVZS010000101.1:0-4342 GCA_033722055.1 Nitrosopumilaceae archaeon | reverse complement strand
CAATGAATTACTAGTAAATGCCCAAACACCAGCTGTAGGCATACTAGTAAGAGTTCCTGATGCTTCAGGAATTCTAACAGGAAAAGTAACAGCTGAAACAGTAATTCCTAGCAATGATCATCGCAAAGATAGAAAGCGCGAATGGAGGATAGAAGCACTAAAGAAAGTAGAACAGCTTCGACCTATCGCAGAAAGAAATGGATTAAACATTACAGAATTTGCAATTAAATTCATACTTTCTAAAGGGGGAATTGGTTCAGTTTTGCCCACAGTAGTAAGTGAAGAAGAAATTCAAATGTTTGCAGATATTTCTGATGGAAGTTATATTTCACAATCAGATATGAAAGAAATTGATGAACTCTATAACACGTGGCCAGAATACGAATTAAAGGCAACGCAAGCATAGTAAATTGAAAAGACCAGACAAGAAAAAGACCTTAGAAATAATAGAAAAGCTAAAGACAACCAGAATTGGAGAATATAAAAAATGGCAAAAAATTGCCAAAAAAATAAAAGAAGATGTAGAACTAAATCCAGATGAATACTATTACATTGCCACACTATCTAGAACATATGGCCAAATCAAGGTAAAAAGTAGGATTTACCATACCAGACTTTCAGACATAGATGAAAAACAAATGTGCAAATCCTGTGGAAACGAGGCACAATTCTATTGTAATATGAATGACGAATATTTTTGCTCAATACATGTGGTAGGCCACGATGAAAATGAATTATAGTTATGCAGGAATAAGTTCTTCAATGGAAAAACTATTTTCCACAAAATACTCTACACGTGTTTTTTTAAACTCTCTTTCACTGAATAAAATTCTGTATTCATCAACATTAATCTGATTTTGAATTATTTTGGCAACATCAGATGCCTCTTGTTTTGATTTGCAGTGAACCATAGAGAACACATTGTATGGCCAATCAGGATATGATGGACGCTGATAACAATGACTCACTTGAGGAAATGCGCCTAGCTTTTCGCCAACTTCTTCTATACGTTCTTCTGGGACTTTCCATACAATCATTCCATTTGCAATAAATCCAGCATCTCTGTGTCGCAGTATAGCTGCAAATCTTCGCATAACTCCTATATCCTCATAGTATTTTGCCTTTTCAAATAATTGTGATTCAGTGATTCCTAGTGCCTCTGCTGATTTTAGAAATGGTCTATCAGTAATAGTAAGATCTTTTTGTAATTCACGAATGTATTCTTTATCTTGCTCTGTTGCTACGAAATCAACACTGTTTATTTTCTTCTTTTCTTCAGAAGGTTTGATTTCACGTTTATTTTTTTCATTCATATCAAGTTTGACACCAATCTTAAACATCTTAATTGTTGGCAGCATACGTGTAGCAATAACTCCAGGTAATTTCGATAATCTTTCAACTTCAGTCTTTACATTTGTTTTTGGTGGAGTTGCAATAGTGAACCATAAATTAAAATCATGATTACGTTCATAGTTATGACTTACTCCTGGATGTTTGTTGATTATATTTGCAACTTGTTCGAGTTTATCAGAGTCAACTTTCATTGCAACAAGTGAACTTTTGTATCCTAATCGTCTAGTATCAAAGATAGCACTTAGTTGTCTGACAATACCAGATTTTTTTAATTTGATTAAGCGGTCTTTAATTTCATCTGTTGAGACATCAAATTTTTTTGCAAGTTCATGGTAAGGTTTTGATACAAGTGGAAAACTCCATTGAATTTCATTAAGTAAGTCTTTGTCAAAGTCATCTAAATTTGTCAATACATGCAAAATCAGGTTTTCAATTAAAAATGTAGCTAGATTATAGCGTTGATTTTTAATCTATAAATAGAAAACCGATGCTTTTTGATCGTTGATTATAGACCTTAATTTACAAAATAAAGTAGTAGTGGTAATTGGCGGAGGTAGAGAGGCCGAAAAAAGGATCAGTGCATTAGTGGGCCAAAAATGCAAGATAATAGTACTAGCAAAAGAAACCACAAAACTAGTTAATGACTTAGCACGGATTAGAAAAATTCAGCTCAAAAAGATAAAAATTAGAGATTCAGCATTCATTACAAAATACAAGCCAGACATAGTGATTACCACTACAGATGATTCAAAGATTAATCAACAGATTATCGCAGCTGCGAAAAAGAAAAAAATTCTAGCATACAGTTCAGACAATCCAGAATCCAGTGATTTTTCAAATCCAGCAATAATTAATTTTGAAAATGCAGTTCAAATTGCTATTTTTACAGGGGGCAAAAGTCCCGCAATGTCCAAAAAAATAAAGAGTAAGGTGCAAAAAGCATTGAAAAAAATTATCACAAAAGAAGAGATCGGACAAATTAAAATTCAAAAGATCGTAAGAGAGAATGCAAAAAAAACCATAGCAACTCAAAATGAGAGAAGACGGGCACTTTTGAAAATCATGGCCGACAAAACGATTAAACAGTTAATAAATGACGGAAATTTGAAAAGAGCTGAAAAGCGAGCAATGTCAATGCTGAGGGATGAAAATGGGCAATAATATAGTAAATGCAAGGGTTACTTTTCGTAATTCACCAATCCATGTTTTAGAAAGATTTACTCTAAAAGATTTAGAAAATGCTTACTCTGAATTTAAAAGAAATTCAGGATTAGATGAGTGTGTTATAGTACAAACATGTAATAGAATTGAATTATTCGGAAAATCCAAAAAATTAGATTTTGATAAAATTCAAAAAACTTGGTCAGCATTGACTGGGTTAGATGAAACATGGTTTAAAGAAAATTTAGAGATTAGCGAAGATGAAGAAGCAGTACATCACTTATTAAAATTAACATCAGGTCTAGACTCCATGGTTATTGGAGAAGAGCAAATTCTAGGACAGATAAAATCCTCAATTACAACGGCGAGAAACTCAAAAGCGTCAGGACAACATCTGAATACATTATTTGATAAAGCAATAAGAATTGGAACAAGAATTAGAAATTCTACAGGAATTAGCAAAGGTGGTATTTCAGTAGGTTCTATGGCAGTAAAGCTTGCAGAAGAAAACATAGACAATTTAAAATTAAAAAAAATTCTTTTGATAGGAACAGGAGAAGTATCAACATTAGTTGCCAAATCACTTAATCGTAGAGGATACAAGTTTGAAGTGTCAAGTAGAACGCTTCAAAGATCTCAAATATTTTGTGAAACTATGGGAGGGCAGCCAGTAAAATTTGAAAATGTTTTAACTAGTTTTCAAAATTATGATGTAATTTTTGTTGCAACAACAGCCCCATATTTTCTTGTAACATACGAAAGGATAACTGAAGCAATGAAAGAAAAGAAAAATGGAATAATGATTTTAGATTTATCAAATCCAAGAACAGTGGATGAAAAAGTAGCCACATTGAAAGGAGTAAAATTGATGAATTTAGATCAAATTGCAGAAATGGTAGAGAAAAACATGAGAGCACGAAAAAATAAAGTAAAGACCGTTGAAAATATAATTAATGAAGAAGTATCAGTATTGGAAGCCTCAATGAAAAGATTAGATGCAGAGCCACTTGTAAAAGATGTATTTCAAAATATCGACACATTAAGAGAAAAGGAATTGCAAAAAGCATTACAAATGTTAAATGAACAAGATGAAAAAAAGAAGAAGATAATAGAAGATCTAACGAAAGCAGTAGTAGAAAGCATAGTATCTACTCCAATGAATAACATAAGAAAGGCTTCAGAGCAAGGTCAGCCAGACATTTTAGAATTAGCTAGTAAATTATTTGACTATAAAAAACAGTCAGAATAGACTAGGATTATATTTTACTCAAAGAGGATTTCAATAATGTCATTTCCAACAAGACGCCTTCGTAGATTACGTATTAATGAAAAAATGAGAAGTCTTGTTCAAGAAACCACACTTCAACCCACAGATTTGATTTGTCCTGTATTTGTACAAGAAGGAATTGATTCAAAAATCCAAGTAGAATCAATGTCAGAGATTGAAAAGATTTCTAATCTAAAAATTCCAGCGATTATGTTGTTTGGAATTCCAGAAAAGAAAGATGAAGTAGGAACATCTGCATTTGACGAAAAAGGAATTGTGCAAAAAGCAATAGCACAGATAAAAGAAAATTTTGGAGACAAGATGTTAGTAATGGCAGACGTATGTTTGTGTCAATACACATCAACTGGGCATTGTGGTATTATTCAGAACAATAAAATCGACAATGATACAAGTAATGAAACTTTAGCAAAAATTGCAGTTAGTCAAGCAAAAGCAGGTGTAGATGTTGTTTCACCTTCAGCAATGATGGACGGTCAAGTAGCAAGTATTAGAAAAGCATTGGATGACTCTGGATTTTCAGACGTAAGCATAATGTCACAT